>CAYWWM010000289.1:4169-4579 GCA_964461735.1 uncultured Solibacteraceae bacterium
TATAAACCCTTCGAAAATGTTCCCGGGGCCGACATGGCCATTTCGGTGCGGCTGCTCGGCAGGTGGCCGCCCTCGGAAAGCTCGTGCATCCCCGTGATCGTCAGTTGCAGAACGACAAAGACCAGGATCACGGTCGTGACCCGGAAGAACTGCCGCAGATCGAGCCGCACCGTGCCCCGGATGAAGACGACCGCAAAGACCACGGCCAGCGCCAGGCCCACCGCTGCTCCGATGAAGTTGAGGAGGTCGTCGGTGTTGAGCGACACGGCGCTCAGAAGCAGCACCGTCTCCGCGCCCTCGCGGAAGACCATCAGGAAGACGAAGAGAAAGACGCCCAGGCCGGAGGACGCTTCCTCGGCCGAGATGCTTTCCAGGCGCCCTTCGATGTGGCGCTTGATGCCCTTGGCCGT
>CAYWWM010000290.1:0-4547 GCA_964461735.1 uncultured Solibacteraceae bacterium
CCGCGATCTGCGGATGGGCCACTCAGTTCGGCACCAGAATCTCTTCGCGCTTCGAGTCGTACCCGACGGCGCCGGGATTCCCGATGGCGAGGGCCAACTTCTCCGCCGGAGCGCTGCGGATGACGCGCTTGGGGGCCGCGTCGCCGTTGGCCGTCCGGTCGTAGACCGTGGCGCGGTGGTTGCCCATGTTCGAGGCCCACACTTCGTTGTTCCGGGTGTCCAGGAAGATGCCGGTGGGGTTCTTGAGCTGCGTTTTGGGGCCGCGGATGACGCGCAACGGCGTGGCGTTGCCGCTGTCGGTGGCGCGGAACACGAGGATCGAGTCGTCGGCGTCGTTCGCCACGTAAAGCTCGCCTCGCTCCTCGTCCATGTAGAGAGCCGCGGGCCAGTTCAGGCGCGTGTTGGATCCCTCGATGATCCGCAGCGGCGCGAGGTTGCCTTGGCCTTTCAGCGGATACACGGTGATCGAGGGCGGGTCAAATCGCGCCGAGATCCCCACCGTCTCCCGTCCTCCGACGTTGCCGTGGTTGGCCACGAAGATCCACTGATTCTTGGTGTCAATGGCGATCCCGTGCGGGTCTTCCATCTGCGTTTCGCGGCCCGCGATCGTGCGCAGCGGCTTCTCGGAGCCCTCCGCTTGCTTCCGGTACACCACGACGGAATTGTCGTGTTCGACGGTCATGTACATCTCTTGCGTGCCCTCGTCCACGGAGATTCCATAGGTCCCGTGGGGCGTCTGCAACTCCCGGGCGGGCCGAATGTCTCCCTGCGAGCCGCGCGGGAAAACGACCAGCAAGTCCGTGGTGTCGTTGTTGACCGAGTAAATGTCGCCAGTCCGCGGGTCCACATACAGGCCGCAGTTGAATTCGAGCTTGGTGTGATCCCCGACCAGCATGCGCTTCGGCTCGCTGAACTGCGCGTTCGGCGGGGTATCGGCCAGCCGGTCGAACACCTTGATGCCGAACAGATTTTCGTCCTGCAGGAGAACTTCGTTGGTATTCAGATCGAGGGCGATGGCGCTGTAAGTGGCGAAGGTATCCCGGATCACACGCACCGGGGCGCGGTTCATGCCAGGGGTGCCTCCATCACTGGCAGCGGGAGCTCCCCCCTGCTGGGGGAACGAGGCAAACAAGGCTCCGCTGGCGCTCGCCGGGACCCACTCGCACATCTCGCCGCCCTGCATCGCGGGCAAGGGAGCGACGGAGACCAGTTGGGCTTCTCCCACGGGTCGGCGCAGCGCGGCTCCCGAGGCTGCGTTCCAATTCACCTGCGCCGCGTCACCGGACAGCAGCAGCCATGCGGCCGCCCCGAACAAGGAAATTATGATTGCGCTGCTCAGCCACGGAATGCGTTGCTTCTCGTTCATTACCTGTTCCTCCTCGCGCTGTTACCCGTGTCGGGAGATAATCCCAGGCATTTTAGCATGATTGTCGTCGGATTTGAGCCGGAGGGTTCGGTTTTGCGTTTCGTCCCTGACACCTGGCACCTAACACCTAGCACCTTCCGTTAGGGGTTGTCCGATTTCCGGCAAACGGCATATACTGCATCGAGCGAAGTCCGAGCCAGAGGAGGAATGGGAATGAGGCGAAACCTGCAATCATCCGGCGGGAGTATTTTCGTCGCGCTGCTTGTTGCCGTCGCAGCGGGTTTTTTGTTTACGGAACAGGTCAGGCAAGGGGACCTGGCCGCGGGAGCCAAAGCGGCGGAGCGGAAGCCAACGGGCCAGCCGCAACTGGTCTCCGTCGAATCCATCCCAAGCATGGGGCCGGGCCTGGGGCCGGGCCTGGGCGGCGCTATGTGCGAGTGGATTCCCGCAAGCGCCAGCAGCGGCCTGTTTGCCGCGTTCCCGCAAGAGAGCGGCTCGGCGGCGGGAGAGAGAACCCGCGACGGTTTTACGGACCGCGCCCCGGTTCGTCTGATCCGGGACAATTATCCCACCTACAGCGCCATCGCCGTGGACACTAATACCAACGAAGTCTTCCTGCAGGACGAGAATCTGTTCGGGGTCAAAGTATTCGACCGGCTCGCCAACACGCCGCCCACCGCGCAGTTCAGCGAGCCGAAGCGCGTTCTGGGAGGCATCGAGACCAAGCTCGAATTCAATTGCGCTCTCTACATTGATCCCGTGAACGGCGATCTGTATTCGGTGAACAACGACACGGTGGACCGGCTGGTGGTCTTCCCCCGCGATGCGCGCGGCAACGTGAAGCCCATGAGAGAACTCCATTCCCCGCACCGCACTTACGGGATCGCCATGGATGAAGAGGCGCAGGAGATGTTCCTGACGGTGCAGCATCCGCCGCAAGTGGTCGTCTATCGCAAGAACGCTTCAGGCGAAGACGAGCCGATCCGCACCCTGGAGGGCGACCGCACCAAGCTGGAGGACGCGCACGGCATCGCGATTGACACTCGCAACGGCTGGATGTTCGTGAGCAATCACGGCAGCTCCAGCAGCCCGCGGATCAAAGGCGGGTGGTTCAGCCCTCCCTCCATCAGCGTCTACCCGCTCAAGGCGAGCGGCGACACGCCGCCGCTGCGCATTATCGCAGGACCCAGGACGCAGCTCAACTGGCCCGGCCACATCTTCGTGGACGCCGAGCACGGCGAGCTGTTCGTGGCCAACGACTCCGACCATTCGATCCTCGTCTTCCGCGAAACCGACCAGGGCGACGCGGCCCCGATGCGAGTGATCAAGGGGCCGAGAACCGGCCTCCTGAATCCCACCGGGTTGTTTGTGGACAACAAGAACAACGAGCTGTTTGTCTCCAACATGGGGAATCACTCGGCGACGGTGTATCCGAGGACCGCGAGCGGCGACGCCGCTCCGCTCCGAACCATCCGGAGCGCCCCGGTCGGCAAGACGGCGCAGATCATCGGGAATCCGGGCGCGGTCGCCTACGACAGCCGGCGGGAAGAAATCCTCGTCCCGAACTGAGTGGCGCACCCGCAGATCGTGATCTTCGCCAGGATGGCGAAGGAAAACGCCCAACCCACGCGGGTCATCGCCGGACAGCGGACGCTGCTCGCCCGCACCATGCACGACATCCGCTATGACGCCGTGAACGACGAAATCCTGGTCGCCAATCCCTTCGCCCAGGCCATCATGGCGTTTCGCGGCGGCGCGCAGGGCGAAGAGCCGCCGATCCGGATCATTCAAGGCCCGAGCACCCAGATCCTCGCGCAGGTGGACCGGCTCGACGTAGACACAGTGCACAACGAAATTTTCGTCCCGAACCACGATCAGATTCTGGTTTATCCCCGCGCGGGCAACGGCGACGTGGCTCCGATCCGGGTCATCAAAGGCCCCGACACGCAGCTTGACGACGTGGAATCCATCGCCGTGGATCCGGTGAACAACATTATTGTCGTGGCCGGGGCGCGCCCGGCGGCGGCTCCCGGACAAACCGGCAGCGGCGGCCAGACCGAAGGCGGCGGCGGGGAACTGATCCTCTTCCGGCGCACCGACAACGGCAACGCCAAGCCGCTCGGGATCATCGTCGGCCCGAAGACCGGAATCGTCCGCATCAACCAGATTCAGATGCAGCCGTCGAAGGGGCTGATTATCGCCACGCAGCCGGGCAAATACGAGGAGCAGGAGCCGGAAGGGGTCTTCGTGGGCGTCTGGAGCATCCATGACCGCGGCGACGTAGCCCCCCGCTGGAAACTCGGCGGGCCGAGGACCGCAATGAAAAAACCCCGCGGCGTGGTCCTGAATCCCGCGCACAAGGAGCTGATCGTCGCGGACATGCGCCTCAATACGATTCTGACGTATTACTTCCCGGAGATTTTCTAGGATTCAGAAGGCAATTTCATGAAGAGCGAAGCAGTCTCCTTCTACAGCGAGGGAGCCAAGGTTCAGGGAATTCTTCGGCTCCCGGATGAGTCGAGTTCCGCGCCACGCCCGGGCATTGTCCAGGGCCCCGGGTGGCTGGGTCTCGCGGACTCGAAGCTCTACGAGCGCTATCACCGCAGCTTCACCGACGCGGGCTACGTCGTGCTGGTCTTTGATTATCGCGGTTTCGGCGGGAGCGAAGGCGACCGCACCGTGATCCTGCCGCAGTCGCAGGCCGACGACATCCGCAACGCCATCACCTACCTCCAGACGCGCCCCGAGGTGGACCCGCGCCGCATCGGGCTGTTCGGCTCCGGAGGCACCGGCGGCGCGAACCCGATCTACGTGGCGGCGGTGGATCAGCGCGTCAAGTGTGTGGTGAGCAACTACGCTTTCGCCAGCGGGCGCGAGTGGCTGCGCAGCATGCGCCGCGAGTACGAGTGGCTGGAATTCCTGAAGCAGCTCGAAGAGGATCGCAGAAAGCGCGTCCTCGAAGGAAGCGGCGAGATGGTGGACCCGCGCGAAGGCCTGATGGTGGCGACTCCGGAGCGGAAACAAACGACCGTAAAGAAAGACGTCGAGCATCTGATCCCCGACCGCGTCTCGCTGCGCTCGGCGGACGGGTTGCTGGAATTCAGCCCGGAAGATTACGTCGCGCGTATCGCGCCGCGGGCGATCCTGTTCATCTCGACCGAGCACGATGCAGTAACGCCCG
>CAYWWM010000291.1:0-4521 GCA_964461735.1 uncultured Solibacteraceae bacterium
CCCCTCGCCGTGGTGTTCGGCTCCGAAGCCGTCGGCGTCCTGCCGGAGTTCCGCAACGCCGGCGAGCCGCTCACCATCCCTCTCGCCGCCCGCGCGGAATCGCTCAATGTGGCCGCCGCCGCCGCTGTGATACTGTATGAAATCGCACGGCAGAGAAGAGCAGTGGATAGTGGATAGTGGATAGTGAACAACAAGAGATAGCAAGCTGTTATAAGAGAGGCAGTTCCTTTCACCACTCACTACTCACCACTCACGATTCACTTCAGGGAATACGTATGGGGCTGTTTGCGACTCCAGAGCCTGTGGCGGAAGAAACGCTTCCCCGCCCGCTGGCCGACCGCATGCGTCCGCGGACGCTCGACGAATTCGTGGGCCAGCAGCATTTGCTCGCGCCGGGCAAGCCGCTGCGGACGCAGTTCGAGCGCGATGAGCTTTCCTCGGTGATCTTCTGGGGGCCGCCCGGCTCGGGCAAGACCACGCTCGCCCGCCTGATCGCGCGCCGCACCAAGAGCGACTTCGTCAACTTCAGCGCCGTGTTGAGCGGCATCAAGGAAATCAAAGCCGTCATGGAGGAGGCCGCGCGGGCGCGCCGCTACGGCCGCCGCACGATCCTCTTCATAGACGAGATTCACCGCTTCAACAAGGCGCAGCAGGACGCCTTTCTGCCCTATGTCGAAAAAGGCGACATCGTGCTGATCGGCGCCACCACCGAGAATCCATCGTTCGAGGTGATCTCGGCGCTGCTCTCTCGCGCGCGCGTCTATCGCTTGCAGCCGCTTGCCACCGAGGACATTCTGCTGCTGCTGCGCCGTGCGCTGGAGGACGCCGAGCGCGGCTTCGGAACGCAGAGGATCGAGGCCGACGATTCGCTGCTCCGCCAAATCGCCGCCTACTCGGGCGGCGACGCCCGCATCGCATTGAATGTCCTCGAAGCCCTGGTGCGCGGCGCGCCCGATCCGAGCCGCGCGCGTGAGCAAGCGGACAAAGCAAGGGAACAGGGAATAGGGAACAGGGAACAGAATCAGAGCCGCGATCGCAAGGGAGCGGACACTCCACTCCCGGAAGGCACACTCCCCGCAGTCTTGACGCAGGAGGGTGCGCCGCAGCCCGCAGCGGTGATCCGCATCACCCCTGCGCTGCTCGAAGCCACGCTCCAGAGCAAGACGTTTCTCTACGACAAGGCCGGCGAAGAGCACTTCAACCTGATCTCGGCGCTGCACAAATCGCTGCGCAACAGCGACGCCGACGCTTCGATCTACTGGCTGGCGCGCATGCTCGAATCCGGCGAAGACCCGCTCTACGTTGCCCGCCGCATCGTGCGCTTCGCCAGCGAGGACGTCGGCCTCGCCGACCCGCAGGCCCTGCCGCTCGCCGTCGCCGCCATGCAGGCCGTGGACCTGATCGGAATGCCCGAAGGCGCGCTCGCCCTCGCCGAAGCCGCCATCTATCTTGCGCTCGCTCCGAAGTCGAACAGTCTCTACACCGCCTACAGCGCCGCGCAGCAGGACCTCACGACGACCACCAACGAGCCGGTCCCGCTGCATCTGCGCAACGCCCCTACGCCCTTGATGCGCGCCGAAGGCTACGGCGCGGGCTACGAATACGCCCACAACCTCGACGAAAAAGTTTCCGCCATGCCTTGCCTGCCGCCGAGCCTCGAAGGGCGCAGCTACTATCAGCCAACGGGCGAGGGCTTGGAAGAAACGTTCCGAAAGCGGCTGGAAGAAATTCAGGAGCGGAAACGGAAGAAGGAGTCAGAAGTCAGGAGTCAGAAGTCAGAATAAGAACCGACCGGCTGCTTACTGCTTCTGTTAACAGTAGCCTCGGCACGCATTCTGTGCCGTGGGTTTTTCGCCGCACAGAACCGCCCACGGCATAAACAGCATGCCGTGGCTACCACTCCGCGTCACGAAATCAATTTCAAGCGTTTCAGGTCCGCTTCGGTCCAGTGCGCTTGGCCTTCGAGCATGGACCGGACCGTTTTGATCTCGAACGTGTCGCTCGAACGATGATAGGTGACGGTTACGCGCCGCCCGTCGGCGTGCACGTACCGCTGGTGACTGCCTCTTTGACGTCGAACTTGGAATCCGTCGTGAAGAAGGGCCGCAATGATCTGGCGGGCAGTGAGATTCCGCAGCTTGCTGTAGTCGAGCGCCATCTCAGACAGTGACCGCTACGCGCGCATCCTCGAACACTGCTACTTGCTCGTCTGGGCTTTGCGGAATTGGCACGCCGTCTTCCCGCAACTCTTCCACCACCATCTCCACGACTTCCTGAATGTGTTGGAAAGCCTCTTCGCGAGTGTAGCCCCAGGTGACCGCTCCGTACTGCTCCAACGCGGGGCAGTGGGCATGCCACCGCTCGCCGTCGGGTTCCACGATCACTTTGAAGGCGTAAGTTTTCATTACGAAGCCTTCTGCAATTATACTGCTTTCTCTGTCGGCCGCCTCATTGCCGGCCTCGCGTGCGACTCGGTGCGCGGCGTTCCCCGATGGCATACTGTTTCGCCCAGGGGCGCGGGTCGGTCGGGTCCCAGTAGGCCGGGTCGCCGGGTGTTCGTTCCGTGAGAAGGCCGTCGGGCCCGATGAGAACATTGCCGGAAGGTCCGTTGGTGTCCGTGCAGGTATTGTAGATCGGCCGGTCGGCGGCGTCAGCGGGCGTGAACCGGAGCTTGGCGTGCAGCGGGCGCCGGAAGGCCACCGGATCGTAGAGCGTGACTTCTCCGACGATTTCGTTCCCGACGCGCTGATAACGCTCCACCGCCGTGAGCTGGTCGCTCCACTCGAACATGGAATGCGACGCATTCCACCCGCGAATCTGGTTGGTGTGGATGACGAGCGCGTCGCCGTCCCAAAAACCGATGGACTCGCCCTGCCATTGCGAAAACTGCAGAGCTTCGGGCGGGTGCTCGCGGCCGTCGGTGAACACCCAGCGGACCTGGATTTCGTGGAACCTCCCGTTGAGCACGACGACCTGGTTGGGCCGCACCAGGAACTCATTGGCCGACCACACGCCCCGCACGAACCCGTCGGGCAGGCAGAACGACGCGGGCCACCAGTGCCGCCCTTCCGCCTCGGCCTTGGCCTGCTGCACGTAATACTCCTGGTATTGGGGCGTCAGCGCCGCAGCGATCGTGCTGGCCTGGATGCCGACGCTGTCGAGCCAGGTGTCCTCCCCCGTCCACCGGCCATCCCAGTTGGGAAGCGTTGCCAGGTTGTGTTTCGTCCCCCCATTCGCTTTCTGCAGCCACGCCTGGTAATGCTCCCACGAGCTCGTAAACGGGTACGGGCTCTGGATGTCGTACTTGTCGGCGCCGGACCCCTTCTGGCCAAAGCGGTGCTCCTCCACCATGTCGGTGAGCTCGCGGGCCGTGTTGTGCAGGTAATACGCAGGGTCGGTCCAGTGCTCGCGGTCCTGACGGTAGTCCTCGGTCGTGAACAGCGTGGTTTGCGCGTCGGCCCCGGCCGCACACCAGACGACCAACCCCAGCGCCACAACGATTGTTCTCATAGCTATGAACCCCCACTGTCTAATGCCCTAGCCCGAATCCCGCACTCGCTATCGAATCATTTTCCTCGTCGGGCCAAAGGGCACGCCTTCAGAGACCTCGAATGGACTTCTCTTTGAACTCGGACTGGGAATCCAGCGGGCAGTGCGGCATACTTGCTGGGCCGTGGATTTTTTCTCTACCGTGAGTTAAGGATCGAGCGAACTTCTTTCTTCACCAACTGATTGACCAAGTCTCCGATATCGTCGCCCTTGCTTCGGGCAATTTTTTCCAGTTGGCTCTGTACCCTTGCATCAAGGTAGATCGGGAGGCGCAATTTTGCACCCTTCCGATAAAACTTGCCTCGCTCCGCTCTCGAAAAATCGTATTCTCGCTTCATTGTTCACTGCCTTCGTACTGTTTGTATTCGTTCTTTGTTGCCTTCCGCGCCGAGATGATCCGAACCCGTGCTCCGGCATCGGAGAGTTCCTCAAATGTGTGGCAGACCACCAGCAACGTTCCGGTGCGATCCAATCCCAGGGTGACCCACCGCTCATCCCCCGCATTATGTTCCTCGTCGTATCGGGACATCATTCCAGGGTCCAGAAAAACTGTGGCTGCACGTTCGAAAGTAATTCGGTGCTTCTTTGAGTTCCGCCTAGCTTTGAGTAGGTCCCATTCGAACTGAAACTGGAACTGGAACGGAGCATCCACAAAGCCATTATCTCATAGCGAGACCTGGGGGAAGCGAAGCCATGGACGCGGAAGCGCCAGCAATGGGTCAGGCAATGTTATATTCTCTTTCATAAAACAAGTGTCGTGCTATATCACTGCTTTGTCTGCACCGGCTGCCACGACGGCGTGGCGTCCTCCCACTGGTTGTCGGTCAATTGGCGCACCTCGCTGCCGTCGTAGCGCATCAGGAAGAGCTCGCCGTAAGGCTGCGGCGAGTCGCTGTAGATGGCTTCGTCCTTGAAGCCCATGCGAGAGCTAGAAAAAATCATCCACTCGCCGTCGGGCGACCAGGCGCAGTG
>CAYWWM010000292.1:0-4495 GCA_964461735.1 uncultured Solibacteraceae bacterium
TGTCGGGCGGAGCATCGAGATTCGAGTTGTGTCCCTCCGAGACAAAGATGTCGCCGTTCGGAGCCGTGATGACGTCGGTCGGCGCATTCAGGGAGCCCGGAGGGTTCCCGGCCCTGCCCGCGGTTCCGAGCCGCATCAGGATTCGGCCGTCGGGGCTGAATTTGATCACCTGATGGCCCTTTTCTTTCGACTCCGGAAACTTCGCAAGCTCTTCCGGATTGGCGCTGCGCGCATCGGTTACCCAGATGTTTCCGTCGCGGTCCACGTGCATGCCGTGCGGAAAGACAAACAGTCCGGCTCCAAAACTCCTCAAGAGTTTGCCTGACTCGTCGAGCTTCAGCACGACGGGCACATTCGAACCCGCGCAGGAGGCCGCCCCGCAGCGCTCGGCTACCCACACCGACTTGCCATCCGGGTCCACCTGCACCGCCGTGACGCCACCCCAGGTCCGTCCCGCGGGCAGCTCGCCCCAATTCCGAATCGTCGCGTAGGGATTGGGCAGATTTTCATTCGCGGGCTGGGTACCCTGTGCTCTCCCGTAGCTCGCCGACAAGCTTACCAATATGACGAACGTCAGAATTCGCGCCCATTTCTTGCAGATTGGATCAAACATTGCGGCTCCTCCTTGGCGGCAGAAAGCCCGTGGCAAAAAGCCTGCAGCAGAAGGCCTGTGGCAAAATGCCTTCCGTTGCGACACGCTGGTCTCGTGCAGCGGCTTAGGGGAACCCAGAATACTTCAGGGAGAAGGTCCGGTCAACCACGATTCTTCCAGGCGGGCAGGCTATACCGTTTTCAGGGTTGGTGTAGAGCGCCGGAGGCTCGGTAGACTCTACCCAGGGGGCGAGCCCTGGGAAACGAGCCGTTTGCGAGCAAGCCCCGGGAGGGGCGGCAGGGGTGAAAGATACCCTCTGGAACGGCCTTCTTTCCCTGGGGGGAGTTGCTATCAGAAACCTGGAAACTTGGTCGCCGACATGGGCGGTCCGCACGGCCGGGTGAACCCGTACACGGCGCTTTCGAGAGCAGATGTTGCAGCATAGAGATGAGTCTGGATGTAGAATGAATGCTTGGCCAGTACGCAATTCCACGACGGGAAGGAGGCGCCTATGAATTGGTCGAAAGTCGCCGGTTTTCTCTTGTGTGCTTCGGTGATGACCGGTGTTGTCTTGCTGTGCGCGCCGGCGGACGCGCAGGTTCTGCGTCCGAGTCAACACGGCTCGGTCAGCCAGCAGATTGCCCGCACGACGGTGACCATTGAATACAATCGCCCGGTGGCCCGAGGCCGGCAACTGTTCGGTGCCCTCGTGCCGTGGGGGGGGATCTGGCACCCCGGTGCGGATGAAGCGAGCCATATCACGCTCTCCACCGACGTTCGGGTGAATGGCCAGCCGCTCCTCGCCGGAACTTATTCGCTGTGGACGGAACCGAATCCGGATCGCTGGACGATCATCTTCAGCCGGGCGCATCCCGTGTATCACATGCCGTATCCGGCCGGCCAGGATGCCTTGCGCGTGACGGTGACCCCGCGGACGGGCCAGCACATGGAGACGATGGCATTTTATTTCCCCGTGGTGGAGGGCAAGCGCGCCGAACTGGTCCTGCACTGGGGGATCATGATCGTGCCCTTGGAATTCGAAGTGCCGTGAGGAGGCCGCCCAGGCCCAAACGATTATAGGAACCTGGTACGAGACGCGCAGGGGCTCGCGCTGCAAATGACAAGAGAGTTCGGCGCGATGGGGGCGTGCTCGAAATAGGAGATCGTGGTGGGCCTGGGGAGAGTCGAACTCCCGACCAACGGTTTAGGAAACCGCTGCTCTGTCCATCTGAGCTACAGGCCCGCGGGACCGCTGACATTCTTCCCCTCCAGAGTAGCATAGCGCACCGACGCGAGATCGGGCTGCCTCTGCCAGCCCGGGTTCCGGCGCCCCGCTCCGTCTGCTCGGCGGGTCTGCTGCGCGTCCCAATCGAGGTACTATTCTGCCCTTGGAGGCAGACGAAGAGATTTGCTATAGTGCGATGCTGGACGACGTTCTCGCCCTCTGGTGTGCGGGTCGAGTCCCCCTGCGAAGACGAGTATGTGCGCTTTGTTTACGAAAGCCGCGTCGGACAAGCCGGCCAAACCGTTTTCCTTTCGCCTCTATCAGCCGAGCCTGCAGACGGACCTGCTGGTTCCGGGCATTGACAATGTGCGTTTTGACGTGGTGCTCAGCTCCAAATTCATGGACCGCTGCCGGAGTTTGCTCTTCCAGTTGATCGTCAAGCACTCCGACGTCTCCGAATTGCTGCAGAAGCCGCCCGCCCCTCCCAAGCCCGCCGACAAACGGGAGTTCAAGGAAATGCTTCAGGATCTGCTGGTGAACGTCCTGAATCGCGCCAACGCGGAAAAAAATCCGCAGCTCGAGGTGCTGGCGCACGCCGCTGTCTTCAAGTATTTGAGCGTGGAGTTCCAGGCTCAATACGCCGCCATCGTGGTCGAGGCCCGGGAGAAATTGAAGCTCGTGGACAAGCCGGGGCAGGCCTCCCAGGCTCGCAGCTACCAGTTGAAAGAACTGCTCGGCAATTTTCAAAAGAACAAGAAGCTCATCCTGCTGCGCGCCGGCCGGGAACTGCTCGACCTCGTGCAGGACCTGCGCAACGACGTCGTCCGCAAGACGCGGGAGTCGTTCTTCGGCAGCGCCTCTTCCGTTCCGCACGCGGTCTTTCAGAACCCGCTGCTGTTTACCGAAGCGGGGCACGACGATTTTCTCTATCTTGAACACTATTGCATGCTCGGCAATTTCCAGCGCGACCCAGACCGCTTCGAGGTGATTGACCAGCAGGTGCGCAGCTTTGTCGAGTGGGCCGACGGGCACTCGGAGGAATCGCGGGAGTATCGCTCCCGCCAGGAGGCGCTGGCCGAAACCACGGCCCGACTGGAGGGCATCCGCAAGCAGCAGGATGCGGGCGGCCGGCGCGGCTTGTTCTCGTTGGGCGGCAAAGCAACGGCGGAAACATCCTCCGCAGCTCTGGCGACGGAACTGGCTTCCGTGGACGCCGGATTTCAGAAACAGCTCGAATCGTTCCGACTGGCGGAGCTGAACTACTCCGCCCGCCTGGACCAGATCATCTCGTCTCCGGAGAACGCGTTTGCGCTCGTGGATGCCGCGCAAACCGAACAGCAAATCGCGGAGCTCCGCAGCAAGGGCGGAAGCGCGGCGGAGGCCGCCGCCCTGCAGGAGAAGGTCGAGCAGCAGCGCGCAGCACTCGACCGCCTGGTGGACCAGTTTTCCCGAGCCGGGCTCGTCCCCTACATCATGGCCGCCTACGAGGCCGCGAAAATCTATCAGGATTTCTGTCCCCCGATCAACCCGCAGCAACTGAAAGTCTCGCTGGTGGACGAAGGGGAGCGCAGGAAGGTCGCTCACTTGGTCCAGGAATACCGGCTCGCCACGGCCTCGCCGGAAATCCTCAACCAGACGGCCTGGCGCATCCGGGACGGGGGCGCGCGGGAGCAGCGGGCCGCCCTGGCGCGATTCGTGCAGGATTTTTTTCGTTGCCAGCAGGACCTCGCCCACTTCCGCGCCGCCCAGAACTTGATGGAACGGATTCACCTGCCGACCGATCCGAAACAGCGGGAACTGTCCCGCATCAACCACACCCTGTATGAGTTTCTGCTGGCGGCCGAGGAAAAGCCGGCCGAGGACAAAGTCACCAGCCACGTGATCCTCAAAGCCGATATCCGCGATTCGACCGGCATCACGGCGCAACTGTTTGGGCGGAACCTGAATCCGGCTTCCTATTTCAGCCTGAACTTTTTCGACCCGGTCGGGAAACTGCTCCCCCGCTACGGCGCCACCAAGGTGTTCCTGGAAGGCGACGCCCTGATCCTGGCGCTGATGGAGCGGCAAGGGCATCCCGCCCGCGCCAACTCGGTGGCCCGCGCGTGCAGCCTGGCGCGCGAGATGGTCGAAGTCGTCCGGGCCGTCAACGATCACGCCTTGCAGAACCAATTGCCGCTGATCGAGCTGGGGATCGGCATCTGCTTCCAGCCCGCCTCGCCCATGTACCTGATGGACGGCGACCGCCCGATCATGATCTCCAAAGCCCTGAACGAGTCCGACCGGCTGTCCGGCTGCGGCAAACTCGCCAAGCAAATCCTCGGACAAAAGAAGACCTTCTTCAACGTCGCCGTCATGCAATTGCTCCAGGACACGGATTCCGGTTCCTCGGAGGAATTCCTGCTGCACTACAACGTGCACGGGATCGAAATCAGCGAGCCGGCGTTCGAGAAGCTCAACCGCGAGCTGTCGCTGAGCCGGGTCGAGCTGAAACTTCCGATTTTCGGGGAGCCGGAGGTGGTGGAATTATTTTGCGGATCGCTGCCGCTCGCCTCGAGCAGCTTTCCCAAGATCGTCGTCCGCCGGGGGCGCGTTCCGCAACTGCATCCCAAGGACTTGCGGGTGGTCGAGTACACCCCGCGCTGCTACTACGAAGTCTGCCACGGCAAACCGATCTATGA
>CAYWWM010000293.1:0-3308 GCA_964461735.1 uncultured Solibacteraceae bacterium
GGGAGCGCCGGCGGCGTTGGCGTGGAACTGCATCACGAGCACATCGCCCTTCCGCTCGATGGACTGAATGCGTAAGGATTCCGCGGCGGACTTGAGCGTAGCGTATTCGAGGAGATTGCGGACCGGAGGCGGCAGCGGCCCGTAGCGGTCCTCCAATTCCTGCTCGGCACGGGAGCGTTCGGCGGGAGTGCGCAGCGAGCCGATTACCTTGTACATCCGCAACCGTTGACTCTCTTCGGGAATGTAATCGGGAGGAATGCGCACGTTGAGGCCGAGGTTGATGCTGGCGGCGACTTCAGGGCGGGTTTCTTCGCCGCGCAGCTCCTGCACGGCGCGCTCGAGCATTTGACAATACAACTCGAAGCCGACGGCATTGACGTGGCCGTGCTGCTCTCCCCCCAGAAGGTTGCCGGCGCCGCGCAGCTCCATGTCGAGCGCCGCGACGCGGAAGCCCGAGCCGAGCTCGCTAAATTCTTTGAGCGCGCTCAGGCGGTGGCGGGCCTCCCCCGACAGCTCCGCTTCCTCCGGCACCAGCAGGTAGGCATAGGCCCGGCGGTTCGAACGCCCCACGCGGCCGCGCAGTTGGTACAGCTCCGCCAGTCCCAGGCGTTCGGCGCGGTTTACGATGATGGTATTGACCAGCGGAATATCCAGGCCGTTCTCGATGATCGTCGTCGCCGCCAGGACGTCGGTTTCGTGGCGCAGGAAGCCGAGCATGACCCGCTCGAGCTGCCGTTCGCTCATCTGGCCGTGGGCCATGCCGATTCGGGCGCGTGGAACGAGCTTCTGGAGCCGGGCCACCATGCCCGGAAGCGATTGCACGCGGTTGTGGACGAAGTAGACCTGTCCGCCGCGCTCGAGCTCCTGTTCCAGCGCCGTCTGCACAAGCCCGTCGTTGAACGGGGCCACGATGGTTTGAATCGCCAGGCGGTCCCGCGGCGGCGTCTCGATCAGGGACATGTTGCGCAGTCCGACCAGCGACATGTGCAGCGTGCGCGGGATCGGAGTGGCGGAAAGCGAGAGCACGTCCACGGAGCTCTTCATCGCTTTGAGGCGTTCCTTGTGCCGCACGCCGAAGCGCTGCTCCTCGTCCACGATCATCAGTCCGAGGTCGTGAAACACGACGTCTTTCGAGAGCAGGCGGTGCGTTCCGATGACGATGTCCACCTTTCCCGCTTCGAGGTCCCGCAGGACGGCCTTCTGCTGCGCGGGGGTGCGAAAGCGGCTGAGCATCTCGATGCGGATGGGAAATGCGGCGAACCGCCTCCGAAACGTCTCGTGGTGCTGGAAGGCGAGCACGGTGGTCGGCGCCAGGACGGCCACTTGTTTGTTGTGCGTCGCGACGCGGAAGGCGGCCCGCATCGCCACCTCGGTCTTTCCGTACCCAACGTCCCCGCAGATGAGGCGGTCCATGGGGCTGGGCTTCGTCATGTCCAGCCGCACCTCGTCAATCGCCGTCTGCTGGTCCGGCGTTTCCTCGAACTCGAACGCCGCGGCGAACTCCTGCTGCCAGTGATCGTCGGCGGGAAACGCTATACCGTCCGCGGTCTCGCGCGCCGCGTAGAGTTTCAGCAGCTCGCCGGCCATTTCCTGCATGGAGCGGCGGACCTTGGCCTTGGTCCGCCCCCAGGAGACGCCGCCCAGGCGGTCGAGCGCCGGATGGGCTCCCTCCAGTCCGCGGTATTTCTGCACCAGGTCCAGGCGGGACAGCGGGACGTACAGACGCGCGGCCTCCTGGTATTGCAGTTCCATGAATTCGATCGGGAGGCTATCGTGCGAAATCTCCCGGAGACCCTGGAAGCGCCCGATGCCGTGCTCGACGTGCACGATGTAATCGCCCGCCTTGAGGTCGCGGAAATCGGAGAGAAAGGTCGAAATCTTGGAGCGAGGTCGAACCGGGCGGGCGGCACCCTCTCCGGTCTCGAACAGGTCCTGGTTTCCCAGGATCAAAATATGCTGCGGCGGGATCGCCACGCCGCGCTGCACTGCGCCTTGTCCGATCCAGCATGAAGGGATCGCGGGGTCCCAGAATTCGGGATTCGCGACTCGGGACTCGGGAATCGGGGAACGGTCCTTGGCCGAATCCCGAGTCCCGACTCCCGAGTCCCGCCAGGCCGGCCGCTGAAAGGGAATCTTCCGTTCTGCCAGCAGCTCGGCGATGCGGTCGGTTTCGCCGGGGCCGGTGGTCAGCAAGAGTACGCGGTACTGCTCCCGCAGCCGCGTCTCCATCTCCGCCAGGCACAGCGGCAGGTTCCCGTGAAACCGGGGCGCCGGCTGCGTGGCGAAATCGAATTGGCAGGAGCCGGATTCCACGGCAGATGTCGGGGCAGAAGACAGCGCGAGCGTTTCGGCGTTCACGACGGGCCGCCCCCCCCGGAGCGCCACGGCTTCCTCCCATCGCAAATAGAAACTCTCCGGCGGCGCCACCACCTTGCCCATTTCCCGCGCGTGGTCGAACTCGGATTCGAGCAGCATCCAGAGCCGCTCGATCTCTCTCCGAAGCTCCTGCGGTTCGTCGAGGAACAGGACGGCCTGCGGGGCCAGGTCGAGCAGGGTGGCCGACAAAGGGGTAATCAAGGGAACCAGAAATTCCCAGCCCGGAAACGGCTCGGCGGGCGAAAAAATTTCCGTGTCCGGCCCTCCGCGCGCCGCCGACAATTCCGCGAGCAGCTCGCTGCGCAGCGGGAACTCGGTGAGCGGCAAGAGCAGCGTCGAGCCCACCGGCCCTACGGAACGCTGCGTGTGGACGTCAAATTCGCGGATGGATTCGACCTCGTCGCCGAACAGCTCCAGGCGCACGGGGCGGCGCGCTTCGGGCGAGTACACGTCCAGAATGCCGCCGCGCAGCGAAAACTGGCCGACCATCTCGACCGGGTCGCGGGGCAGGTAGCCGACCGTTTCCAGGTGCTCGAGCAACTCTTCGAGTCGAATGGCATCCCCGCGCCGCAGCGTTCGCGCGAGGGAGCGGTAGAAGGCAGGCGATTCGAGCCGCGCCGCCGCCGCCGCGACCGGCAGCACCACGACAGCCGCCTGCCCGGACGCCAGCCTTCCGAGTCCCAGCGCCCGTTTCTCGCTGATGTCGGCGTGCGGCGAAAGGCCTTGGTAGGGCCGAATGTCGTGCGCCGGAATCAGGACTGGGGCCGGCTCTCCGAGCCAGCGCGCCCAGGTTTCAATCGCGTCCAGGGCCTGCTCGGCTTCGCGGTTCGAGCGCGTCACGAAGAACAGCGGCTTGCCGAGGGCGCGGCGCAGCAGGACCGCGTAGAGCGGCTTCGCCGCGTCGGTGAGTCCGGACGCCGTAACCGCGGTGC
>CAYWWM010000293.1:3318-4395 GCA_964461735.1 uncultured Solibacteraceae bacterium
CCGCCGGTTCCCGGCGTTCGAGGGCGCGGACCATCGCGCGAAACTCCGGAGCTCCCGCGATTTCCAGCAGCAAGTCTTTCACGAAATGCCCTCAGTCCTCCGCGAGCGAGAAGTCGGTTGGTCCCGCGTGTATTTCGTCTTATAATGATACCCGGAAAAGAGGTGCGGTTCCGAGTTGCCCATGCGCGGTGCGCGAACACGAAGAATTTGGGTCTGGATTTTCGCAGCGGGACTGCTGGCAGGACCCGTGCGGCTGGCGGCGCAGACGCCGGAGCTTGCGCCGCGCGAGCTGGCGGGCAAGAAGCTGTTCCTGCAACGCTGCTCGATCTGCCACATGCCGCCGTTGAACGAGCCGCAGAATCCGGACCCGAAGCCGTATGGACCGAAATTGAACGGGTTTGTCCGCGATGCGGAAACGGAAGGCCGCGCGCGTCAGGCGATTCTGAACGGCACGCCGCGGATGCCGGGATTTCAGTACGGTTTGACGCGGGACGAAGTCGAGACGATTATCGTCTATTTGAAAGCGTTCAAGTAGACCTACCAGACAGGGCGTCCGCACAGCCCGGGAGGGTGAATTCGTGGCGAAGAAAACTTTGCTTGCTGCCGCAGTGGTTGCGTTCGTCGTCGGCTGGGGAGAGTTCTGTGTGCCGGCCGCTGCTCACACGGTGCTCCAAGGCGCGGTGAAGTCGGCGGGCGGGGCCTCGCTCGACGGCGTGGTCGTTTCCGCGCGGCAGAACGGGAAGACCTACACCACGACCGTGTTCACGGATGAACGGGGGAATTATGTATTCCCGCGCCTGCCGGGAGGAAGCTACCGGGTCTGGGCGCAGGCGGTGGGTTTCGAGACCGCCGGCGCGGAACTCCAGATGCCGGAGGGAACCCCGGTTGTCACAAAGGATTTCACCCTCAACACGCTGGCCGACTTCAGCAAGCAACTTTCCGGCAGCGAGTGGATCGCCAGCCTGCCGGAAGACACTCCCCAAAACCATCGCATGAAGCTGCTCTTTCGCAACAATTGCTCCGGGTGCCACACGCCGAACTTCGTCTTGCAGAATCGCTTTGATGAAGCCGGCTGGC
>CAYWWM010000294.1:0-4376 GCA_964461735.1 uncultured Solibacteraceae bacterium
GCGGATGTCCGCAAAACGCCCGGTCGCAAACAGACGCTCGATGCTCTCGCGAATTTTCCGCTGGCTGTAAGGCTCGCCCGGCTGCTGCGCGATGATTCGTGCGAGCGCCGCCGGCTCCATCGCGGTCGCCTCGGACTCCTCCGGCCGATGGCGCACCGTCGCCACCGGCGTCCCTTCCAGGTCCGCACCCCCGCTCTGAGCCGGGAGCCGCTCGGCCCGCCCCGCCAGCAGCATCGCCAGCACGAGCAGTCCCGCCTCAACCCGGAATGCAGAGCAGCCCTTCCGCAAGAGAAAACCTCGCCCTCCGCGCGGCGCGCGCGCGTGGATCTATAGGCAGTGTAACAAGCCTTCGGCGGGCTAGGCTACTTTCCGTCGCAAAATGATGCAATTCGAAGCGGTCTTTCGTGCGGCGAGAGCGGGCAGGGTGGGCTGGGTTGTCAGTTTTTCCACTCGGCGGTTGGAATGACCCGGGCGGGACCGGATTAGGCTGGTTGCAATGCCAGCCAACCGCCGATCTGGATCAGGTTGTCCGCCATCACTCCCCGTCCGACCCATCGCTCCATTCCCTGCATCCCACGATAGAAGCAGCGGCCCCGACCCAGCCGCCGCTTCAACACGCGGATCCGTCCCTCGCTGCCGGTGCCGCAAAGACCGAGTCTTCCGCATGAAAACCGAATTCCCGGCGGCGCGGATTACGGCGCGGAGGGCGGGGGCGCGCGGCGTTTGGTGGCCTGCTCGAAGGCGTAGCCAAGCTCGATCAAACGCGGCTCGCTGCACGCCGCGCCGGTGAAGCTGACGCCGAAGGGCGCGGGCCGGGCGTTGAACCCTTCGGGGAAGGGCCGCGCCGGGGCGTTCGGAACCATGCCGAAGGGGACAATCACGGTCGGATATCCCGGCCGCGCGGCGAGGTTCGAGCCACGATTAGCCGGGAAGAGCAGTGCGTCGAGCCGGTGTGCTGCGAGCGCGGCGTCCATGCCGTTGGTGGCGGTGAGCGCGACGTCCTTGGCGCGGTCGGCCTGGTAGCGGGCGCGGTCCGCTTCGACGTCCATCTCGTCGGAATTATCGAGATTTCCTTGCCCGTACTTGATCGCCCCGGCGGCCGTGCGGGCCAAGTTGAATTCGCGCAGCTCGGTCAGCGACTTCACCGGCGCGCCGGGTCCGAGCGTTGCAAGCCAGTTATTGAAATCGCGCTTCATGCCGTATTTCAAAACCACGGAGCAGTCCTGGTCCTTCCCTTTGGCATCATCGGCGCCGGAGCAGATGTTCCATGGGAGCAGGTTATTCTCCGGGTCGGCGGTTAGAACGCTCGGAATGTCGGCGGGATCCACGATCACGGCGCCTTGTTGCTGGAGGGTCGCAATCGCCTCGTCCATCACCCGTTTCTGGTCGGCATTCAGGCCGCCCAAAGGTCCGGGCGCGCCGGGAAGAGTGACGGCGTCGAAGTAAAATGCCCGGGGGATTCCGATGCGCGCGCCGCGCAGTCCGGCAGCATTCAGGAAGCGAGTGTAATCGCGTCCCGGAGGGGGCGCGCAGGTCCGGGTGGCCGGGTCATGGGGATCGGGCGCCGCGCCTTCCATCGCTCCTAGAAGTATGGCGGCGTCGGTCACGTTCTTTGCCATTGGCCCCGCCGTGTCCTGGTCCGCGGTGATAGGAATCACGCCGTAGCGGCTGATGCGTCCCACCGTCGGTTTGATTGCCGCCAGCATATTGGCGTTCGCCGGACTCAGGATGGAGCCGGAGGTCTCCGTGCCGACGTTGGCGGCCCAGAAGTTCGCCGCCGTGCCGACTCCCGAGCTCGAACCCACCGGCGAGAGCGCCGGGCGGCCGTCGTTGGTTCCCTCGCGGGGATCGCGCCGGGGATCGTAAGGGTTCATGCCGTAGCCGCCGAGGGCGCTGTAATTGCCCGGCATCGGCGTTGGCTCGCCGGCAACCCAGTTGGCAAGCTCCGTCATGGTGGTCTTGGCGAGAATCACGGCGCCCGCGTCGCGCAGGTTTTTCGCCAGCGTCGCCTCATAGGGCGGCACGAAGCCGTCGAAGGCCAGCGCGCCGCCGGTGGTCGGCAGGTTCGTGGTGTGGATGTTGTCCTTGAGGGCGATGGGAATCCCGTGCAGAGGCCCGCGCACACGGCCCTGCGCGCGCTCCCGGTCAAGCGCCTGGGCTTCCGCCAGCGCGTTCCGGTTCACCGTGATGACCGCATTCAACGTGTCTTCATAAAGCGCAATTCGGATCAGGTATTGCTGCACCAGATCGCGCGAAGTGGTTCGGCCTTGCTGCATGGCTCGCTGCATCTCGGGAATGGAAGCCTCCACGACCGGAAACGGATTTGCGCCCCCCGTGCGAGAAGCATTGCGATTCCCTTGCGCGAGCAACAGGATCGCCGCAGAGAGAACGGAAAGCAGCAAGAGCGCGAGGCGCGTTTTCATGGGGAAATATTCTACCTCATTGAGATGCTTACAAGCGACAAGCAGTCCTTCGTTGAAAAGCAATTAAAAAAGGCGCGCCGAAGCGCGCCTTTCACTGACTCAGACTTGGCCAAAAGCGGGGAAGTGCGTCTACCTCCCCGATGTCCTTTACAAGTAGAGTGAGCAATCCGTACGCCAAACCAGCTTGCATTTCTAACCCCTTTTAATCCTGTTAGATTGGTAGTGGAGCCCGATTTGAGACCGGCTGGAAAATGTAAAATTTGGAATCTAAAATATGGAATTTGGAATTTCACCCCTAGAGTCGCGCCCGGAAGGTATTCAAGGCCCGGCGTTTAGGCGTGGAAGGACCGGAGATTATGGGTCCTCACGGGACGTTCCCGCTGCCCGCATGTTCTGCAAAACATACCGTCGCATGGCGAGAATCGCCCCACCTTGTGCAAATACAGCCCTTCGCCTTAATCCCACTCCCGCTCTATCACTTACCCGCCCTCTCCCGCCCTCTCCCGCCCTCTCCCACTCCTTGAGACACGTTGTGCAAACCCAGTTTCCGGTAGAGAGTCTTGCGCTCGATCCCGAGCAGCTCTGCCGCACGGGTCTTGTTGCCGTGCGTTGCCGCGAGCACTTTCCGAATGTGTTCTTCTTCCGCCGCCGCCAGCGATTCCCCGCCAGACTCCGACACAGAGCTTCCCTTTTCGGACGGATCGAGCGCGGCAATGGCTTCTTCAAAGGCGGCTTCGCCGACCACCGCGCCGGAGTGCAGGATCGCGAGCCGTTCCAGGACGTTCTGCAATTGGCGCACGTTTCCGGGCCACGGGTAGCGCGTCGCGCGGCGCATCGCCTCGTCGCTTAGCCGCAGTTTCCGCCCGAACCGTCGCTGCGAGATTTCGAGAAAATGCTCGATCAGCAAAGCCAAATCCTGCGCCCGCTCCCGCACAGGAGCCAACTGGAAGGAACTGACCTGCAAGCGGTACCAGAGGTCTTCGCGGAGCTTCTTGTCCGCCACCAGCTTTCGCAAATCGCGGTTGCTGGCGGCGATCACCCGCGCGTCTACTTTGCGGCTCGTGGAGGAGCCGACCGGCCGCACCTCGCGCTCCTGCAAAAACCGCAAGAGGCGTAATTGAAAGGCGGGGTCAATTTCTCCGATCTCGTCGAGGAAGACGCTGCCACCGTCGGCGCTCTCGAGCAGCCCCACGCGGTCCCGCTCGGCGCCCGTGTAAGCTCCCCGCAAGGCGCCGAACAGCTCGGTTTCGAGCAGCGCTCCCGGCAGCGCTCCGCAGTCCACGACCACGAAGCGGCTCTCGCGCCGCGGCCCGCTTTCGTGAATCAGCCGCGCCACGAGTTCCTTCCCGGTTCCGGTTTCCCCTTGCAGAAACACGGTGCTGTCGGCCGCCGCCACCCGCGAAATGAACTTGAACGCCTCGACCATCGCCGGAGAGTTGCCGACCAGCCGCTGGACCGCGCGCTGGCCTGCCGCCTCGTCGCCGTCCCGCAGGGCAGGGGACTGCGCCAGCGATTGCTCCGCGCTCTTCACCATCTGCGCCAGCCGCTCGAGGGGAAACGGCTTGGCCAGGTAATCAAACGCCCCCGCGCGCGTCGCCTCGAGAACGCTTTCGAGCGACCCCTTCGCCGTCATCAGGATCACGGCAGCATCGGGGTTGAGCGCCTTCGCCCGCCGCAGGATATCGAGCCCGGACCGCTCGTCGAGATAAATATCGGAGACGATGATGGGGTAGGAATTCCGCGCCAGGAGATCAAGCGCCTCGCCGCTCGACTGCGCCGCGTGAACAGGATAGCCTTCGGCTTCAAGCAGCGCCGCCAACGTCTGGCTGACGGCTGCGTCGTCTTCCACCACCAGGATCGAAGGTTTCGCAACAGGTGACATAGAGACGCTCACGGCTGCCGGGGCTGCCGAGCCGGGGCGACGGCGGGAAGAGCCAGCGTGAAGCGCGACCC
>CAYWWM010000295.1:0-4333 GCA_964461735.1 uncultured Solibacteraceae bacterium
CATCTTGTGTTGGAAACGCTCCCCGCTTCAGGCTCATCTTGCATTGGACAACTCTATTACTTGACAAAACAAAATTTATCGCCTATAAAAGAAGGTTTGGGCGGTATCTTTGACCTGGGGTGTCCGCGCGAATGGTTCGCAGTGAAAGCACCTCAGGCTTTGTAGTCTGTTGGGAATCGAACGGCTGGCTGGTTCGGAACCGGAATTGACAACCCACAGGTTTCCCGTCCGCTCTTTATTGAGGAAATAGAGAAGGGAAGGGACCTCTCTTTTTATCGCTCCACAGGACGTGTTTTCCGATGCCTACTTTTAACCAATTGGTTCGCTTAGGGCGAGTGCCTCAACGATACAGAACTTCGAGCCCCGCCTTGCAGTCGTGCCCGCAGAAGCGCGGCGTGTGCACGCGCGTCTACACGACTACGCCCAAGAAGCCTAACTCCGCTTTGCGGAAGGTGGCCCGCGTGCGCTTGACCAACGGCATCGAGGTGACTTCGTATATTCCCGGCGTGGGGCACAATCTCCAGGAGCACTCGATCGTGCTGATCCGCGGCGGGAGAGTGAAGGATTTGCCCGGCGTGCGGTATCACATTATTCGCGGAACGCTGGACGCGGCCGGCGTCGCCAACCGGAAGAAGAGCAGGTCCAAGTACGGGGCCAAACGGCCCAAGACATAATCCAAGTTCCCGAGGCGGGACGAGAGCGCTCCCCGGAAAGAAGACTGACTTTCGATGCCAAGAAAAGGGTTCATCCGACATCGCGCCGTTGCCCCGGATGCCGTGTATAGCACGCCCTTGGTGACCAAGTTCATCAATTGCCTGATGTGGGGCGGTAAGAAATCCGTGGCGGAACACACGTTCTATGGCGCATTGGGAAAAATTCGGGACCGGGGCGAGGAGGATCCGCTCCGGGTCTTCAAGAAAGCGGTGGAAAACGTCAAGCCGCAGATGGAAGTGAAAACGCGGCGGGTCGGCGGAGCGAACTATCAGATCCCGATTGAAGTCAACCAGGATCGCCGGACCAGCCTGAGCATCCGCTGGCTGATCGGCTACGCCCGGCAACGCGGTGAAAAGGGCATGGTCGAGCGGCTGGCCGGGGAAATACTCGACGCCAGCAACAGTCGCGGCGCCGCAGTCAAGAAGAAAGAAGATACCCACCGGATGGCGGAGGCAAACCGAGCATTCGCCCATTACCGCTGGTAAGAATGGCCGGTTTTGCTCCCCCGCGATAAACCGTCTTTCTCGTTCCCGCGCCCGGGATACCAGCGGCGCGCTATGGCCCGGTAACCAACAACAGGAGCGGAAGCCCGGGGAACTTCTTCCGCAAACGCTACGGAAAGAAACTTCGCAACGACAGGAAAGATATGCCGCGGCTCGTGCCCCTCGAGAAAATTCGCAACATCGGCATCATGGCTCACATTGACGCCGGCAAAACCACGACCACGGAGCGCATCCTCTACTACACCGGGATCACGCACCGGATGGGAGAGGTGCATGACGGCACGGCGGTCATGGATTACATGGAGCAGGAGCAGGAGCGCGGGATTACGATCACTTCCGCCGCCACAACGTGCTTCTGGAATGACATCCGGGTCAATATTATTGACACCCCCGGGCACGTGGATTTTACGGCGGAAGTCGAACGTTCGCTGCGCGTGCTCGACGGGGCCGTGGCGGTGTTTGACGCTGTCGCCGGAGTCCAGCCGCAGTCGGAAACCGTCTGGCGGCAGGCCGACAAGTATCGCGTTCCGCGCCTCGCCTTCGTCAACAAGATGGATCGCGTGGGCGCTGACTTCGACCGCTGTCTGGCCATGATCCGACAGCGGCTCGGGGCGCATCCGGTTGCGGTGCAGATTCCCCTGGGGAAAGAAGAAGGCTTTGACGGCGTGATTGATTTGTTCCGGAACAAGGCCACCCTGTACCTCGATGAGACGCTGGGCGCTGAGTTCCAGGTGCAGGAAATTCCTCCGGAGTACGCGGCCCCGGCGAAAGCGTGCCGCGACCAAATGATCGAAGCCATCTGCGAGCACGATGAGACGTTGCTCGAGAAGTACGTCCACGGCGAAGAGCCGTCGGAGGAGGAGCTCCGAGCCAGCCTGCGGCGTTCCACCATCGCCCTGAAACTCGTCCCGGTGGTTTGCGGCTCCGCGTTTAAGAACAAAGGGGTGCAGCCGCTGTTGGACGCCGTGGTTGACTTCCTTCCTTCGCCGGTGGACATTCCTCCGGTCGAAGGGCTGTCTCCGGAGGGGGAGCCGGTCAGCCGCCGGGCCGACGACGACGAACCCTTCGCTGCGCTGGCCTTCAAGATCATGACCGATCCCTTCGTCGGCCAGCTCACCTTTCTGCGCGTGTACTCCGGTTGCCTCCGCGTCGGCTCGCAGGTCCTGAACGCGACCCGCCAGAGGAAGGAGCGCCTCGGACGCTTACTCAAGATGCACGCCAACAAGCGCGAGGATATCGAGGAAGTCTTCGCAGGCGATATTGCAGCCGCCGTCGGACTGAAGAACGTCTCGACGGGGGACACCATCTGTCACCCGCCAGAGCCGATCCTCCTCGAGTCCATCGAATTTCCGAATCCGGTGATCTCCGTCTCGGTCGAGCCTCGCACCAAGGCCGACCAGGACAAGCTCGGTGTGGCGCTCGGCAAGCTGGCGCAGGAGGACCCGACATTCAAGGTACACGTGGACCCGGACACCGGCCAGACGCTCATCTCCGGCATGGGCGAACTGCATCTGGAGATCATTACCGACCGACTGGTGCGGGAGTTCGGGGTGGGCGCCAACGTCGGCCGCCCCCAGGTGGCGTACCGCGAATGCATTACGCGCCCGGCCAAGTCCGAGGGCCGCTACATCCGCCAGACCGGCGGGCGCGGGCAGTACGGCCACGTGAAGCTCGAAATCGAGCCCCGTGAACGGGGCCAGGGTTTTGAGTTCGTCTCCAAAATCATCGGCGGCGCGGTGCCCAAGGAGTATTGGAAAGCCATTGAAGCCGGCATCTCGGAAGCCATGGAAGGCGGCGTGCTTGCTGGCTATGAACTGGTGGATGTCCGCGCGACTTTGTTAGACGGCAGCTATCACGAGGTGGATAGCTCCGAGATGGCCTTCAAGATCGCCGCCTCGATGGGATTTAAGGAAGCCGTCCGGCACGCCGAACCGGTGTTGCTCGAGCCGGTCATGAGTGTCGAGGTGGTCGTCCCCGAAGATTACGTCGGCGAAGTGATCGCCGATTTGAACAGCCGCCGGGGGCGCATCGAGTCCTTGGAAGCGCGCGCCGGCTCTCAGATCGTGCGGGCTATGGTTCCGCTGGCCGAGATGTTCGGCTACGCCACCGAAATGCGCTCGCGCACGCAGGGCCGCGCCACTTATACGATGCACTTCGCGCAGTACGAAGCCACCCCGGCGGCGATCAGCGAGGAAATCATCGCCAAGTTGCAAGGGCGGGCGGTGGAACGGTAGTTGGCAAGGAACCTCTCGATACGTGGGACCACGATGTCTGGACAGGAGCGAAAATTCGAGATTGTGATATCCGGTTACTACAGCTGCTCGATGGAAGAGTGGTTGCGCGCCCGCAGGGCTCCGGAATCTGAGTTGCCGCAACTCACAAAGGGCCAGAAAGAGTTTGCCTTGAAATTTCGCCTGCCGGAGCAGGAATACGCGAGACACCTTCTTGCTAACCGCTATAGTCGCGACCGAATTGTACGCGGCGCGCAGGAACTGGGCCTAGCGATCGAACGCCTCCTGGCGAATGGCGGAAACGGCTGCCGACTGCTTGCCATCAAGGCTGACTTGTCCGAAGGACCGCAGGAAGTGTGGTTGCAAACCAAGCAAGGAATTGAGCAAATCCCTGTTCCGGCAGACCTCGCTGCACCGATTTTTCGGCGGGGGCACTTGGAAGATGCGGAAAAGGCCAAGGTGGAGAGCATGTTTCACCTCGCCGGAATTTGGAAGGAAAGAGGAAGAGCAGATGGATCTGAGGGGTAAAGAGATCGTCTTTCGCTTGTCCCCAGAGGGAATGACCGCGCTGCGAGAAGTCTTCCCGGCGGATGCCGCCTTCAGTGCTCGGGTTGTAGAGGAAGACAGCTTAGGTGTTTGGGTGTTGACCGAAACGCCCGAGTCTTGGAGTCCGGAGGAACCCGTTCGGGTCGCATTGTTAAAATGGCAATATTTTTGCACAGCAGAACTCGATGTGGAGCCGGAAGTTCCGGATTCATCCCTACGAGTTGGATTCCGATAAGGCAAATGACAACGGAGCGGTTGCAGAACAGAGTTGGGGAGTAGAGACCATGGCGAAGGAGAAATTTGACCGCACCAAGCCGCACGTGAACGTGGGGACGATCG
>CAYWWM010000296.1:0-1755 GCA_964461735.1 uncultured Solibacteraceae bacterium
GTCGAAGACCTTGATCGCTTCCTCGCCGTCGGCGGCGGTGAAGACGCGGTAGCCGAGCTGGGGAAGGACTTCCAAGATCAGGCGGCGGACGCTCTTGTCGTCTTCGACGATGAGGACCGTCGCCGAGCAGCGCTCCGAGGGCGCCGGCTGGTGCTGGCGGATCGGCTCGGGTTCGCCCGAAGCGGCCGGGAAGTAAATCGAGAAACGAGTCCCCTGGCCCACGCGGCTGGCGACGTGAATGAAGCCGTCGTGCTGCTTGACCAGACCGTATACCATCGAGAGTCCGAGGCCTGTGCCTTTGCCGACCTCCTTGCGCGTGAAAAACGGCTCGAAGACGTGCCGCAGCGTTTCTTCGTCCATGCCCTCCCCGGTGTCCTCGACGCTCAGCAGCACGCACGGCCCGGGGCGCGCGCCGCGGTGCTCGCGGCACCACGCCTCGGTCAGCGTCTCGGGGCGAACGTCAATGCGCAGGTCGCCACCGTGCGGCATGGCGTCGCGGGCGTTCAGGCAAAGATTCAAGAGAATCTGCTCGATCTGGGACTGGTCGGCGCGAGCAGGCGGGATCGGCTCGTGGCGGCGGATTTCGAGGCGGATGTCTTCGCCGATGACGCGCCCGATCATCTTCGCCATGTTCTCGACCACCTCGTCGAGCAGGATCAGCCGCATCTGGAGAATCTGGCGGCGGCTGAAGGCCAGCAGGCTGTGCGTGAGGTCGGCGGCGTGGCGGGCGGCGTGGTGGATCTCCTTAAGGCGCTCGGAGGTGACTGGCGTGTGGCCGCTGATCATGGTTTCGGTGAGGCCCAGGATCGTCGTCAGGACGTTGTTGAAATCGTGAGCGATCCCGCCCGCGAGCCGCCCGACGGACTCCATTTTCTGCGATTGCCGCAGCTCCGCCTCCAGGCGCTGCTGCTCGGAGAGGTTCGCGGCGAGCAGCAGCAACACCGCTTCCCCGTCCGGCAGTTCCAGGCGCGAGCAGCGCAGTTCCACGGGGATTTCCCGCCCCGTCCGCGAGCGCCAGTGGGTTACGCCCGTCCGACTGCCCCCTGTGCCGAGCACTTCAAACAAGGCTGCCTGGTCCTCCTCTGGGGCCGCCGTGGCGAACAGGCCCGCCGGGGACAGCGCGGCCAATTCCTGCGCATCGTAACCGCTCAACTGCTCGAAAGCGGAATTCCAGAGCAGGAATTTCGCTTGGCCGTTCAGGATGGCGAACGGTTGCGTGATGGCTCGCAGCAGCTCGACGAGAAACGCCGGCTCCGCGAGCAAGCCCGGTGCCATGGCCCCAGGCGTCGAGTTGTGCGGCGACAGGTTCACGGTGTGTCTATGGTCCCCTGCTTCCCGTGTAACAAGGAATAAGCCCTCTATCGTATCTAAGCAAAGTCAGGAATTGGCAGGCAATGGATTTCGGGGCGCCCCCGCAGAAGGTACAAAAAGGGTCATCAGGAGCGGGCAGGCAGGCGAGCAGGGGCATCGCAAGGAGTGCGCGGCCTTTCCCGGAATCTCGATGGAAGCTTTCTGCGCTCCGGATGCTCAGCCGGGAAGCCGTTGACACGACCGGGAGGGCGGCATAAGATTCAGTGCACAGGAGAACATCCAGAGGTCTCTGCGCGTCGAGCGGGCCCAGTGGAGGCTGGAGGAGGAAAGATGAGTTGGAGAATCGTCATCCTGGCAGCGGTCATCCTGAGTATCCCCGCAAGGCTTTTGGCCCAGCAGAACTCTTTCTTCGGGACCTGGAAGCAAAATCCCGCCAAGTCCCGG
>CAYWWM010000296.1:1855-4325 GCA_964461735.1 uncultured Solibacteraceae bacterium
GCGGGACTCAACTGCAGAACCACAAAGAACACTTGACGAAGCAGAACGAACCCACGGCATGAAGAGCATGCCGTGGCTACCACCTACCGCAGCTCTTCCATGATTTCTTCGAGCGCCGCGCGGCCGGGGCGGACGCGCTCCTGCGGGAGATGGACGAGCGGTTCGTCCACCATGCGCAGGAGGTCGGGGAAAGTCTTGCCCGCGGGGTTGACGTAGAGGATGCCGGTCAGAACTTCGTTCTTCCGGCGCGACTCTTCGATGGCCGCGAGCGCCTTCTGGGAGTCGGTGGCGTCGTAGAAGTTGTCGAGCTTGCGCAGGCGCAGGTGTGAGCCGTCGTGCATCTGGACGTCCTGGGTTTCCCCGGGGTCGTAGTCAATTTCGATATTCTCGAAGAACGGGATGAAGTCAATTTCATGCAGCGGCTCGTCGTGCTGCTTCATGTAATCGTAGCTCTTGGTCGAGCCTTCGTGGTCGTTGAAGGTGACGCAGGGAGAGATGACGTCGAGCATCGAAGTGCCGCGGTGCGCGATGGCCGCTTTGAGAATCCCGAGCAACTGCTTCTTGTCGCCGGAGAACGAGCGCGCCACGAAGGTCGCGCCGAGTTGGATGGCGAGCGTGCAGGTGTCAATCGGCGGCAGCTCGTTGACGGCGCCGGTCTTCTGCTTGGATCCGACGTCGGCGGTGGCGGAGAACTGGCCCTTGGTGAGGCCGTAGCAGCCGTTGTCTTCGATGACGTAGATGAGCGGCAGGTTGCGGCGCATCAGGTGCACGAACTGGCCGATGCCGATCGAAGCGGTGTCGCCGTCGCCGCTGACGCCGATGGCGAGCAGGGACTGGTTAGCGAGGCAGGCTCCCGTGGCGACGGACGGCATGCGCCCGTGCACGGCGTTGAACCCGTGCGAGGATCGCAGGAAATAGGCCGGCGCTTTGCTCGAGCAGCCGATGCCGGAGAGCTTGATCACCTGGCTCGGATTCACGCCCATCTCGTAAAAGGCTTCAATGATCCGTTCGGTGATGGCGTTGTGGCCGCATCCGGCGCAGAGCGTAGTTTTGCCGCCGCGATAGGTGGCGACTTCGAGGCCGATGCGGTTCACTTTCTTGGGTGGCGGTGTGGCGACTGTGGCGCTCATTTTGTTGGGGTCAGCTCCTGGGAGAGAATTTCGTCCGTGATGGTGCGCGCGTCAATCGGGAAGCCGTTGTAGTGCCGCACGCTGCGCACCTTGTTGCAATCCCGCCAGACGGCGGTGCGCACCAGGTCGCACATCTGTCCGTCGCGGTTTTGCTCGACGAGATAGACTCGCTTCATGCGCTTGACGAATGCCGCAATGTCGTCGTTGAAGGGAAACGCCCGCAGGCGAAGATAGCCCGTGGGGATGTTCTGCTCAGTGCGCAACTGGTCGCGGCTTTCGAGCACCGCCCAGTGCGAGCTGCCGAAGGCGATGATCCCGATCTCGGCTCCGGGGTCTTCTTCGACCATGGCGGCCGGAAGACGCCTCCGGGCGGTATCGAATTTGCGCTTCAGGCGGTCCATGTTGTTCTGGTAGTCTTCGGAGCGCTCGCTGTAGCCCGCCTTCTCGTTGTGTCCGCTGCCGCGCGTAAAGTAGGCGGCCAACGGATGGTCGGTGCCCGGGAGCGTGCGGTAGCAGACTCCGTCGCCGTCCACGTCGCGGTAGCGTTCAAACTTCTGCACGCGCTCGAGGTCCGCAGCGCTCAGCACCTTGCCGCGCCGGATGGGCTGCTCCGGATACGGGAACGGGTCGGCCATCCAGTTGTTCATGCCGATGTCGAGATCGCTCATCACGAAGACCGGCGTTTGAAACTCCTCGGCCAGATCGAAGGCCTCCTGCGCGAACAGGTAGCACTCCTCGACCGAGTTCGGGAAGAGCAGAATGTGGGCCGTATCGCCGTGCGAGAGGAAGGCAGTCGAGAGGATATCGCCCTGCATGGTGCGCGTCGGGAGTCCCGTCGAAGGGCCGGTGCGCTGGATGTCGAAGATCACGACGGGAATCTCGGTGTAATAGGCGAGACCCGAAAACTCGGACATTAAGGAGACGCCGGGGCCGGAGGTGGAGGTCATGGCGCGGGCGCCGGCCCAGCCGGCTCCCACCGCCATGCCGAGCGCGGCCAACTCATCTTCGGCCTGCACCACGGCGTAGGTGGCGCGCTTGGTCTGCGGGTCGAGCCGGTAGCGGTGCAGGTAGTCAATCAGCGCCTCGGCGAGCGAGGACGACGGTGTGATGGGATACCAGCTCAGGAACGTGACTCCCGCGAACATGCAGCCGAGCGCCGCGGCGGAATTGCCGTCAATCAGAATCTTGCCGGCGGTCTTGTTCATGCGCTCGACCCAGTAGGCGTCGCCTTTGGGAAGATTCTTCTCCGCGTAGTCGAAGCCCGCCTGGATGGCGTTCCAGTTGAGCGTCAGGGCTTTCGGCTTCCTGCCGAGCTGCTTGTCGAGCGCCCGCTTGGCCTC
>CAYWWM010000297.1:0-4293 GCA_964461735.1 uncultured Solibacteraceae bacterium
TTGCCAAGCGCAGCCGCGGGACGCCCCGGATCGTCAACCGCCTGCTGCGGCGCGTGCGCGATTTCGCGGAAGTGAAGGCCGACGGGCGCATCACGGGGAGCGTGGCGCGCGCCGCGCTCGAAATGCTCGAAGTGGATCACTACGGATTCGACGAGGTGGACCGCAAGCTGCTGCTCACGATCATCGAGAAGTACGGCGGCGGGCCGGTCGGCGTCAACACGCTGGCGGCCTCGTTGAGCGAAGAGGTGGACGCGATCGAGGAGCTCTACGAGCCGTACCTGATCCAGATTGGTTTTCTGCACCGCACGCCGCGCGGGCGCGTGGCCACTCCGCTCGCCTACCAACACTTTGGCATGAAACCGGGCAGCGCGCAGAATGCGCTGTTTTGAGGTCCTATGGCTGAACCTACCGTCACGGCTTACATTTCGCTGGGATCGAACATGGGAGATCGTCTGGGGTTTCTGCGGCGCGCCTGCGCGGCGCTCGCCGAGCGCGGCATCCGCATCCGGCGCGCCTCCTCGGTCTATGAAACCGAACCCGTGGACATGCGCGAGCAGACTTGGTTTTACAACTGCGTCCTCGAGGTCGAAACGTCGCTGCCGCCGCTGCGCCTGCTCTATGAGATCGAGCAGATCGAGAACGAGCTGGGGCGCAAGCGGACGCAGCTCAAAGGCCCGCGCACGATTGACCTCGACATCGTGCTGTATGGGGATCAGGTGATCCGCGAGGAAAGCCTGACGGTGCCGCACCCGGCGCTGCACAAGCGGCGGTTCGTGCTGGTGCCGCTGCGGGAGATCGCCCCTCAGCTCAAGCTGCCGCTCTTTGGCCGCACCCCGGACGAACTGGTGCCGGAACTGCGGGACTCCTCCGACGTGAACCGGCTCCCCGACCCGCTGCTGGAATAGGTGTTAGGTGTCAGGTGCCAGGTGTCAGGTCGGCGGTACAGTTAGAGCAAGGACTCAGCCGCCCCTTGCGGGGCTTGGCCGTAGAATGTCCCCCCGTTTCCCAGGACTTACGTCCTGGGCTACTGTCGCTTGCCCCTTGCGGGGCTGTTTGCAATCACTATACAGCAACCCTGTGAATGGCCTAGCACCTAACACCCAACACCCAACACCCAACACCTGCCTTTAATGCTTTTGGTAAATCACGAACCACTTGGTTCCCGGGAAGAGGTCGTTGTGCTCTTTCGCCGGGTGGAAGTTGAGCGCGGCCATCCACCGGTCCACGTCGGCGCGGTTGACGAGCATGTGCGGCTCGGCGCGGTGCGCCGTGTTGGGATCGTTGCGGTCCATCTCGATGATGGTCACCATGCCCTGCGGCTTGATGTAGGCCGCGAGCGCCTTGAGGTAAGCTTCGCGCTGCTCGATGTGGTGGAAGACGTCGTGGAAGAACGCCATGTCCACGTCTTTAGCCGGGATCGAGGGATCGGCGAATTTGCCGAGCACGGGGCGGATGTTCGAGATGTTTTCCTGCCGGGCGCGTCGGCTGATGTGGTCGAGCAGGCCCTGGTCAATGTCCACCGCGTAGACTTTCCCCGAAGGCCCGACGGCTTTCGCCAGCGGGCTCGAGAAGACACCCGAGCCGGCGCCGATGTCGGCGATCACCATGCCGGGCTTGAGCGCGAGCCGCTGCACCACTTGCTCGACTTTGAGTCCGGCCAGGCGGTCGGGGCGCTCCAGGCGCTCAATCCAGTCCGGGGCCTCGCGCCCGCCGAGCTGCGCGAACGACGGGGTTGCGCCACTCGAAAGCGCCAGCAAGCCGGCGAGCATAAGAACAGGCAAATAAGTTCTGATCCGCATATTTTCCTCCTGTGAAATGAACTGAAACCTAACACCTAGCACCTAACACCTAACACCTAACACCTAACTAGGCATTTTCCGTTTGTTCCGCTATCCCTTTCTTCTAGCGACAGCAGGCGTCCGCCGCTCGACCTCATTCTAATCCGGAAGATCAAGGTCGAGATCGTCGGTCCGGACGGCAAGGCGTTGAAGATCGTGGACCCCAAGGGCAAAGAGATCAAGTACGAGATTCGCCACCGCGAAGGCTACGGTCGCCGCGCGACCGGTCGAGTAGGGCGCGGTCGGTTCCAATTCGGTCTTAGCGTGGCTATCGTATGAAAACGCTGACCTGGTTGGCGTTCCGTCCTCCCATGCGAAGCGCCAGAGGTAATTCCCCCGGACTGCTGCCGGGGGGAACCCGCACGTTGACCTGCCAGAGTCCCACAAATCCCGGCGAGAGGCCGGAAAATTCGACAACCGCCGGAACCCCGCCGATGGTGACCACCGGGAGTTCGGTGCTCACCGCCAGTGGCGGGGAAGTCGGCGCAAGGCGGCCGGTAGCGACGGCTGGCGAGACCGGCCCCAAGCCAGTCGCAAACAGTTGAATAACTCTGTCTGGCGCCTCGCCATTCGACGCCGAATTCAACGATCCATCCTGATTGAGCACGACTGCCGGCCCTCTCCCGCTTGAGTTCACTGTAAACAATCCAGGCGTGGCCGACAGGACCGTTACGGTGACCGGCGGAGACGGAACGCCCGCCAGCTGCACAATGATCTGAGTCGAGGCCTTCCCTGCCACCTCAAACGGCACCTGTACGTTCAACTGTGCCGGACTGACAAAAAACAAAGGAGCGGGGACGCCGTCAAACGTCACCTGGGTCCCATTCGAAGTTACGTGGAGCATGTTCGTGCCGGGAACCAAGCCCGGTTGCACCCCGTTGGCGGGCGGATTGCTCAAGTTGGCGCCGAAGATCGAAACGATGGCCCCGGCCGAGACCCCAGCCACGGAACTGTCAAACCCCGCGCTGTTCAAGATGCCCGTTGCGGGAACGGATGGCACCACGGATCCGCCTTGCGCAGTGGCCGTGAACGTTGTGCCGTTGAAGCCAAAGAGGGAGACGCCGTTATAGAAGTAGGGAATGGCGCGAACCGTCTGGATTCCCGCACTCGGTCCCAACCTCCAAACGGCGCTGACCCGCCCGGCGCTGTCGGTAACGGCCGCGAGGGGACGGACCGTGCCTCCGCCGGTCGCCACAACCCAGGTGACCGCAATCCCGGCGAGCGGCGGTCCGCCCCCGGAAGCAACCACCGTCACCGTGAGGGGTGTCGGAAGCTCCGCTGCGGCAGTCCCCGTTTGCTGGTCGCCGCTGCGCGCATAAGCGAACGTGAATTGCGCGCCGGAGGACTCGACAAAGCTCGTGGAAGCAAATTGGCTCGCGGAAGCAACCACAATATTCGGCCCTGGAGTCGGGCCGAGCGTCAACTGGGTTTGCGCCAGGCCTTGCGAATCCGTTGTCGCTAAGGCCGGGGAAACGCTGCCGTCACCCATGGCGACGGAGAAACTGACGGACACGCCGGAGATGGGAACGCCATTGGCATCCTGTGAAAGGACAATCAACGGCCTGGCCAGCGTGCTTCCTGGGGCCCCGGTTTGAAACGCTCCGGCCGCGGGAACGAGCGTGAAAGGCTGCTGCAGTGACAGGGTGAGCCCGTCGTCGAGAAACGCAATTTCTTCGCCTGTGATCACGGTCACCGGAAACGTCCGCGAACTCACGGGAGAAAGAATTCGGACGCTGGCCAGCAGCGAGTCGGAGGACTCCACGGTTACGGAGTTCACCACGATGTCTCCGGAGCCGAAGCCCAGCACCGTCTCTCCCTGGCGAAAATTGGTGTTCGTTCCGGTCACGCGCACGGAAAGGGTCTGTCCGGCTCCGGCGGAGGAAGGTGCAATGCGGATGGATGGCGCGGGCGCGCTGCTGTAGGTGAAAATGGGAGGGGTTGCCAGGAACTCCGAGCCTTGGCCATCGGCGCTGGCAACGAAGACCGTCGCGGCGCGGCCACCGGCTCCGCGTGCAGCCAGCACAACCAGGCTCGCCGCCGAGCGAGACGTAACCGCCGCCTCCATCCCGTCAAAGAAGACCCGGCTGGAATCGCTGAAGTTGCTTCCGGTGATGGTGACGGCTGTCTGCGGCGCTCCCGAATTGGGCGACACGCTGGTAACTTGAGGCGGACCGGACGAGACGACGCGCACGTGTCCGGGAGAAAAGTACGCGTCGGCCCCGTTCGTGTAAATCACCGAACTGCTGCCGAGCGCCGCGGCGGAACTTGCCTGGACGTCATAATTCAGAGAGGTATTGAAAATTGTGGAGCTGTTGGAACCTGCGCGCACGCTTCCCGGGACGAGAGACAACTCGGAACTGGTAAACCCGACGTTCAGTCCCGGAGCGGTCAGCTCGCGGCCGCCGGCGCCGCCGGTGACCCTCCCGCCCGGTGTGATCCAGACGAGACCTACCCC
>CAYWWM010000298.1:0-4285 GCA_964461735.1 uncultured Solibacteraceae bacterium
CGCCGGCAGTTCGGGGTGCGCGCCATCTGCCTGCGCCTCGGCAACGTCTACGGGCCGCGCCAGGCGATTGCGCAGGATTGCCGGGGATTCATGGACACGTTCGTGCGTCTGGCTCTGGAAGGGAAACCGATCGTGGTGTTCGGCGACGGCCGGCAACTCCGCGGCATGACCTATGTGGACGATGTGGTGGACGCGTTCCTCCGGCTCGGTTTAGCAGGGCCCGAAGCCGCTCCCGTCTATAACGCGGGTCATCCGACCCCGGTCACGCTTCTTGAGATTGCTCAAACCCTTTCCGAGATCGCCGGCGCTCCGCCGCCCCAGCTTGCTCCGTTCCCCGCGGACCGACTCGCCATTGACATCGGCGACTTTTACCAGGATACGGAAAAAATCCGCCGCGATTTCGGCTGGGTCCCTCGCGTGGGCCTGCGGGAAGGTCTTGCGAAAACGGTCCAGTTCTTCCGAGCACAACAACCACGGCCCTCCCATGCGGACCCGCATCCCGTTTCTTAGGCTCCCCGCCTCCGACCCCATCGTTGCCCAGGAGTATCAACGCCGGCTTGCGCGTGTCCTGGCCAAGGGTCGTTTCATTCTGGGAGAGGAAGTGTCCCGGTTTGAGCGGGAGTTCGCCGCCTTCTGCCGCGCGCGGTTCAGCGTCGGAGTCGGCAACGGGACCGAGGCGCTTCTCATCGCGCTGCGGTTGAGCGGCATTCGCCCCGGGCAGAACCAGGAAGTCATCACCACGCCGCTGACCGCCTCGTTCACGGCGCACGCCATCGTCGCGGCCGGAGCGCGCCCGGTCTTCGCGGACGTGGACCCCGGCGCCTTGTTGCTCGATCCTGCCGCCGTGAGTCGCCGCATCACGCCGCGAACCGCCGCGCTCCTGCCGGTTCACCTCTACGGCCAGTGCTGCGACCTCGACGCGTTTCGCTCGCTGGCGGATGAATCCGGCTGCGCCCTGATCCAGGACGCCGCGCAGGCGCACGGCACAGAATTCAGACGGCGCCCTCTGGCCGATTACTCCGATTGGGTAGCTTTCAGTTTTTATCCCACCAAGAACCTCGGATGCCTGGGTGACGGAGGGGCGCTCGTGACCCACCGGCCCCAGTTGGCGGCAAAAGCGCGCCTGTTCCGCGATGGCGGGCGAAAGGACAGCCAGGTCGCCCTCCGCGAGGGCATCAACAGCCGGCTCGACGAATGGCAGGCCGCCGTTCTCCGAATTCACCTGAAGTGCTTGCAACAGTGGAATCGCCGCAGAGAGCGGATCGCGAAGCTCTACGACCGCCGGTTATCGGAATGGGTCCCCACGCACATCCGGTTGCTTGGCCAGCCGCCTCACAGCCAGTCCTGTCACCATCTCTACGTGATTCGGACTCGCCGGCGCCGGGCGCTCCGGCAATTTCTGGCCGAGCGAGGCATCGAAACGGCGGTACATTATGAAATGCCCTTGCATCTGCACCCGGCGTTCCGGTGGCTCGGCTATCAAAGAGGCGACTTCCCGGTCGCCGAGCAGGCCGCCCGCGACGGGTTGTCGCTCCCGCTTCATCCCTGGCTGTCCGACCCCGAGGCGGAACGAATTGCGCAAGCAGTCGGGCGGTTCCTAGGTTAGCAATGGACTAGCGATGAATCAGCGATGACGCCGGAAGAACTGCACAACATCTACCGGGCCGAGTCCGATTTCTGGTGGTATGAAGGGATGCGCGCCATCACCTGGGCGCTGCTCGATCGTCTGCTTCCCTCGGGACTCGCCCGCGGCCTGGACGCCGGCTGCGGGACCGGCATGAACGCGCAGGAGCTCGAACGCCGGTATAAAATTCGCATGTATGGCGTGGACCTGGCTCCGCTGGGAATCCAGTACTGTATGAAGCGGGACTTTGCTCGCGCCGCCGTTGCGTCGGTTCTGACCTTGCCCTTCGCCGATGCTTCCTTCGACCTGATCAGTTCGCTGGATGTTTTTCCCGTCTTGCCACCCGGCGGCGATGAGCAAGCGTTGCGGGAATTCCGCCGCGTCTTGCGCCCCGATGGATGGTTGATCCTGCGCGTGGCGGCGTTTCAGGCGCTCCGCAGCCGCCATTCGCAGTACGTGGCCGAGCGCCACCGCTACCGGGCCGGAGAACTCCTCGGCAAACTGGCGGCGGCGGACTTCCGGGTCGTCCGCTGGACCTACGCCAACTCTCTTCTTGCCCCCATCGCCTGGCTCAAATTCCGCATTTGGGAAAACTTGACGCGCCAGGAACCCCGGTCCGGCGTGGCAGTAACTCTTCCCCTGGGGTTGAACCGTTTGCTTCTTGCGGCGTTGCAATCTGAGGCGGCATTGATTCGCCGGGGCTTCCGCTTTGCCTTCGGACAGTCGCTGCTGGTGGCAGCCCGGAAGCCGGGTTAGACCCAGTTAGACCCGATACTGTTCCCTGAGGAGCTGTCGCATACCCCCTTACCATTGTTAAGTCGCTCCGCCCGCAACGACGCTCGGATCAGAAGATTTCCGGGAAGGAGAACGTCAGCACGGCGTTGATGTACTTATCGGAGACGATGACGCTCTTGTTTTTCGGGTCGAGCGTCACGCCGCGGACCTGGCGCAGCACGGAGTTCGGCCCGCCGATCCGCCAGCGCGGCGGCACGTCGCCGTCGTCGAGCTCGCTCCAGACGCCAACATAGTTGTCGGGAGACGTTTTCTCGCCGGTCGGGACTCCCGCGACGATGAGTTGCCGGGGCGGATAGACGGCCATCAGCCCGACGCGGCGGAGTTGCGAATTGGGCCCCCGGATGATGCGCAGCGGCTTGGCGTTTCCCGAAGCGGTGCGGTCGAAGATCAGGATCTGTCCGCCTCGGCCGCTGCGGTCGTCGCTGAGCACCTGGCCTCGGGCAGCACGCGCGGCGTCGCCGCGTCCCCCGGCCACGTTGAAACCGCCCACGATAATCAGGTTGTTCACGGGGTCCACCTGGACGACGCCGGCGGACATCTGCGTATCCGGCCCTTCGATGACGCGGCTGGGAGCGACGTTGCCCTGGGCGTCGCGCGGGAAGACCAGCAGGCGGTCATCCATCGGAATGTAGATTTCATTGTGGACGGGGTCGAGCGCGATCCGCGCGGGATTCGCAATCTGGGTGCGCGGCCCGCTGATGACGCGGAGGGGAGCTTCGTCTCCGTTGGCCGAGCCGCGGAAGGTCAGGATGCCCTGCAAATAAAATTGCGGGACGACGATTTCGTCGCGCACCGGATCGTACGCCATGTCGTGGATGGTGCGCGTGATGAGCGTGTGCTGTCCGGCGATGGCTCGCGTGGGTTTCGCATTTGCTTCCGCCAACCTGGGGAAGGCCGCAATCTGCGGGTGGGCCACTCAGTTGGCCACCAGGATTTCTTCCCGGCGGCTGTCGTAGGTGACCACGTGCGGGTTGCCGAGCATGGGCGCGGGAGCCTCGATCGGCCCGCTGCGGATCACGCGCAGCGGCGGCGTGTCGCCGTTCGCATCGGGGCGATAGACCGTGGCCGTGTGATTGCCGAAATTGGCGACCCACAGCTCGTTATTCTTCTCGTCGAAAAACACGCCGGTGGGATTCTGGATCAGGCTCTTCGGCCCTTGGATGACTCGGATCGGAGCCGCATCGCCGTTCGCATCCCCGGCAAAAACCAGCACGGCGTGTCCGGTGTCATTGGCCACGAAAAGCTCGCCGGTCGCGGGGTTCACGGTGAGGGCGGTGGGCCAGTTGAGCTGCGTCTTAGGGCCTCGGATCACGCGCAGCGGCGCCACGTCCCCGCGCGCGTCGCGCCGATAGACCGTAATCGAAGGCGGGTTCACCGTGCCCGAACCTGGCACCGAGTAGTTGCGGCCGATGGGCCAGTTGGGATGCCCGTTGCCCCGGCCCAGCGTTCCGGTTCTGGCCCCGCCCGGCGGCGCTGTGTGGACATTCACCGTCCCCCAGTTGCTGACATAGAGCAAGTTTCGGTTCTTGTCGAGCGCGATGCCGTGCGGATCGGCCAGCAAGGTCTTCTCCCCTTGCAGCAGGCGGATCGGCGGCTCGTCGTGCTTGGCCGACTTCGGGTAGGTGACGACGGCGGCGTCGTCCTGAATCGTGAGCATCAGTTCCCGGGTCGCTTCATGCACGGCGATGCCGAAGGTCGTGTGCGGCGTGTTGATGGAGCGGTCGGGCGCCACGTCGCCGCGCGCCTGCCGCGAGAAGATGACCAGCTTGCCGAGCGTGTCGTTGTTGGCGGCGTAGATGTCGCCGTTGACTGGGTCCACGTAGAGCGAGCATTGGAACTCGATGTCGGTGGCCTCGCCGCGGATGA
>CAYWWM010000299.1:0-4260 GCA_964461735.1 uncultured Solibacteraceae bacterium
TCCCCGCGCGTCCACCGCCAAGCCCGATTCCCGGAGCCACGGCGCGGCCCCCGCCTGCGTGACCCACAGGATTGCGTCGAGCGGGAATTCCGACCCGTCGGCGCAGCGGAGCCGGCCGCTCCCCACTTCCACGACCGGGCTTCCCTCGTGAACGCTCACGCTGCGCTCCGCCAGCACACGGCGGAACTTCTCTTGCACTCGCCGGTTGTGCGTCGGAAGGATTCCTGTGGCGCTGAACACGTGGAATACAACAAACGGCCCGCCCTGCTTCGCTTCAAGCAAACGCCGGAGCGCGTACTGGACCGCGAGCGTCAATTCCACGCCCCCGGCCCCCGCGCCGACGACCCCGATCTTCATCATCCCCTGCGCCGCCAGCACGCGCGCCTTCAGCCGTTCCCAGCGCTCCATGAAGTTGCTGATCGGCTTCACCGGGATGACGTTCCCGGCCGCTCCGGGCACTTCCGAGAGGTACGGGGTTGATCCAATGTCAATCGAAAGCGCGTCGTAAGCAAGCGGCGGGTTCGCCCGGCAGAAGGCCCGCTTGGCGCCGAGGTCCAGGCGCACCACTTCGTCGTGAAGCAGCCGCGCGCCGGCAAAGCGCGCCAGCGGCCCGAGGTCAATGTGGGTTTCGTGGAATTGGTAGTGGCCCGCCACCAGGCCCGGCAGCATCCCGGAGTAGGGCGTCAGCACCTCGCGCGAGACCATCGTCAGCCGCACGCCCGGCATGGGCTTGAGTCCGAATTCTTTCAAGACTGTGACGTGGCTGTGCCCTCCGCCGGCGAGCAGCAGGTCTTTGTCAGGTGCGCTCATGCCCCGTGTCGCAGGAGGTCCCGGATCGCCCCCGCCACTACTTCGGGAAACTCAATCGGCGTGAGGTGGCGACCCTTGGGAACGATGGTCAGGGTCGAACGCGGGATCAATTCGCGCAAGGTCCGCGACATGTGCAGCGGCGTGGCCTGGTCGTCTTCGCCGACGAGAATCGCCACCGGCTGCCGCAGAGACTTGGCGGTTTCGCGCAGGTCGGTCGCGCCGAGCATCTCGCAGGATGACTGGTAGCATTTCACGTCGCTCGCGAGAAAGACGCGCGTGATCGCCTGGATCACTTCCGGATGCGCGGCGCGGAACTCGTCACTAAACCAGCGGCCCATCTGGATGGGGACCATCAGGGAGAGGCCGTCCTTAGCCGCGCCGTCGGCCCGGGCTTGCCAATCTTTCGGAGCCGATTCTCCCCACCACGCGCTGGTGTCCACGAGCGCCAGGCCTTGGGTGCGCTGCGGGAACGCCGCTCCGAACGCTACCGCCACGCAGCCGCCCATCGAGCAACCCGCCACGAACGCCGCCTTCCAGCCGCACGCGTCCAGCACGGCGGCAAGGTCTGCGGCAAAGAGTTGCGCCGAGTATTTCCCCGCCCGCTTCTCCGATTGGCCGTGTCCCCGGCAGTCGTAGACCAGAATTTCCATCTCGCCCGCGAGCGCCTGGACGACGCCGTCCCAGATGCTCCCGTCGAGGGCGAGGGAGTGGACGAGCGCCAGGCGCGGCTTACCGGCCTGCGCGTGGAGGCGATACGAAAGCAGACACCCGTCATTGGCCTTCGCGGTTCCGGTTGTGCTCTGCGGCATCTGCTTATCACTCACACCAGACCACCGCTCCCTTGCGGTGGCGGCTCGGATTGGCCGCCTGCTGGCGCGGGCGGCTCTGACTCGAAGCTATGGCATAACTTCTCTGAAGCACCGTAAGGGCACGCCTTCATTCAGGCGTGCCGATAGCCAGTCGGAAGAATCCGGGCTGTAGCCCCTGAGGTCCGTCTTTTGGCCCTCAGCGGCTGAAGCCGAACTCTTCAGTCCACCGCTTCGGCACGGTTGAAACCGTGCCCTTACAACTGCTTCCAGAGGGTTATGTAATAACTTCGAGCAGCCGGAAAGGAATTCCGCCTGCGGGACGCCTATTACTTGAGGGTCCAGTTCCGGTTGCCGCGCAGCGATCTCTTGGCGAACTCGGACTTGAACCGATCATCGCAGGTGAGCCCGGGAACGTACTCCCAGTCCGGATTCAATTTGTAGACCTTCTTCCCCGTCCAGGGCCGGGTATAGGCCTTGGGATCCTCGAACCGGAAGTCCCCTTCCAGGGTGTCCTGGGCAGTGCGCCGTAGGCGCTCCACCACGTGCAACTGGTCGCTGTGCGGAGTGCCGACGCCGTCTAACCAGCTATCGGCGTCTATGCTGATGGTATCCACGACCAGCGTATCGCCGTCCCACCGGCCGACCGAATGCCCCATGAACGTGATCGGATACCCCTCCGGATGCTCGCGCCGATCCATGTAGATGACGCGCGGCGAAGGGCTGGACTGCGCCTGGAAGATCATGTAGACCCGGGCCGACGTTTGCACGATCTCGATCGGGAAGGGCGACGTAAACACGCGCGGCATGCCGCTCTGCAAGCAGTACATGGTGGGGTCCAGACCGTCGTCGCCGTTGCGGTTGGGGTCCGTAGCGCCTTCCCGGTTGTCCTTGTATATCTCCAGGGCCCACGGCTGCAGCGGGGGTTCTTCCGCGGTGAACCGGCGGGTGAGCCTCCCTTGCGGCTGCATCCACATGCCCGAAATGTCCGGAGTCTTTCCTGCGCTCCCCGACGCCGCCGACGTCTGGGCCAATGCGGCGGGCAAGAAGGCAAGCGCCGCCGCCGCTGCGCTGAGCATCCAAGCGGACCAACGATTCTGACGATTTTGCATCTTGAAACCCTCGTTTCCCGACGGAGCCCGGTTTCTACCAGGCTCGGCCGCGGCCTTTTTCGGGTTGTATTGCAATGCGGATGTCGAGGCTATTTACGCTATTTGCTTTCGAATTCGATCCAGTCCTTCTTGCCGCGCAGCACGCGGCGCGAGAAATCCTGCTTGAACCGATCCTCGCAGTGCAGGCCGGGGACCATTTCCCAGTCCGTGTCCAGGAGATACACTTTCTTGCCTCTCCACGGCCGGGTGTAAGCCTTGGAGTCTTCGAACAGAAAGTCAATCTCCAGCCGGTCGCGGGCGGCGCGCCGGATGCGCTCCTCAATGCGCAGAACGTCGCTGTGCGGGGTGCCGACGGTGTCGAGCCAGCTCGTCTCGTCTATGCTGATGGTGTCCACGACCAGGGTGTCCCCGTCCCACCGGCCGATCGAGTGCCCCATGAACGTGACGGGAAAGCCCTCGGGATGACCGCGCCCGTCGGTGTAAATGTAGCGCACTAACGGATTGGTCTGGAAGATCATGTAGACCCGCCCGGGGGCCTGCACGATATCGAACGGCAGCGGCGCCGTGTAGGCCCGCGGCGTGCCGGACGGCATGCAATACATAAACGGGTCCTCGTAAGGTTGCCCTTGCAGGTATTGGCCGCGGATGCCTTCGCGGTTCGCCCGGAACCTCTCGAGGGCCCAGGGCTGCATGGGAGCGTCCTCCGGACTGAAGCGGCGATGACGCCCGTCGAGCGGCGGCGTCCAGGTGCCCATGAGATCCGGCTGCCCGCCCGCCTGACCGGACGTCTGCGCATATGCCGCAGGCGAGCCAGCCAGCGCCGCCGCCAGGATCAGGACAATCCATGCCAGCCAGCGATGTGCCATTAGGACCCTCCGTGAAACCTCCGTGGGCTCGCGCTCAGAGGAAAGCCCCCTGCAAGGGGGCTACAGCAGCGTGTGGGCCTCCTCGAACCCAGGCGTAAACGCCTGGGCTAGGGGCAATGCTGTTCACTGAAAGATGCGACTTCCAAATGTTCCGAGCGCGCATAGACATGAATAACCCAGGTTCGGAAACGCGGCGTGAAAGAGCAATCTTCACTGCGCTCCGTCTTCATACTGCTGCCCGCGCGGGCTTACCACCTTGCGCAGTCGCAGCATCTTGCGGCCTTCTTTGTCCGGATTCCCGGTCACGGTGACCTCGTCGCCGGGCTGCAGAGCGTTCGCCTTCCAGCCGGCGTTGTACATCCGCGCCGGAGGCGCGCCCGTTTCCGCAATCCAATCCACTACCACGCCGTTCTCGTCCTTGACTTGGAAATAGATATGCGGATGTGGATTCACGAACTTGAAGTCCGTCACGGTTCCCTTGAGCGTGATCGTTTTGCTGCGGTCGAAATTGGTGTCCGCGTGATGCGCCAGCACCATCTCGGAAATCACCAGAACCCCTGCCGCTACCGCGACAGCAGCGAATAGCCTGACTTTCATCTTTGACCTCCTTGCGGAAATCCCGATTTCCTCTCGACTTGTCGCCTAGCTTAGCTCCAAGCCCGGCTT
>CAYWWM010000300.1:0-4256 GCA_964461735.1 uncultured Solibacteraceae bacterium
CACATGTCCGACCATGTCACAGAAGGTTCGTCAGCCGGAGCCGCGCGTCCGCGGCTTCTCGACGTAGTGCGGGACACGATACGGCGCCGGCACTACAGCTACCGGACGGAAGAGACCTACCTCCACTGGATCAAGCGCTTCATCCTTTTTTCCGGCAAGCGGCATCCCCGCGAGCTTCCGGCGCCGGAGGTAACGGCGTTCCTTAACCACCTTGTGGCCCAGCGCCATGTCGCTGCGGCAACGCAGAATCAAGCTCTGGCAGCCTTGCTTTTCCTCTACAAGGAGGTTCTCGCCGAGCCGCTTCCCTGGCTTGAGGGGGTAGAGCACGCCAAGCAGCCTATCAGGCGGCCCACGGTGCTCACCGAGAGCGAGGCGCGGCTGCTGCTGGCGCGGCTGCGCGGAACCAGGTGGCTCATGGCGAGCCTGCTCTATGGCGCGGGCCTGCGGCTGCGCGAATGCCTGAAACTGCGGGTCAAGGACGTGGACTTCGAGATGCGGCAGATCACGATCCGCGAAGGCAAGGGCGGTCGCGATCGGGTCACCATGCTGCCGGAGCGCCTGATCGAGCCGCTGCGCGACCACCTGTCACGTGTCAGGACGATGCACGAGGCCGATCTAAAGGACGGTTACGGGGAGGTGTACCTGCCGTTCGCGCTCGCGAGGAAGTACCCCAGCGCCGGAAAATCATGGCCGTGGCAGTATGTCTTTCCCTCCGGCAAGCTCTCGGTCGACCCGCTTTCCGGCAAGAACCGCAGGCACCACGTCGATGAGAAAAGCCTGCAACGCACCGTCCGGTTTGCGGCGCGGTCGGCACGGATCGGAAAACCGGTCTCGCCTCACGTGCTCCGGCACTATGCCGCGTGCCGGACTATGCCGAGTCTGAGGATGTCGGCTGCTCGGGCTGCGCATTTGGCGGGGGTTCGCTCGGCATAGTTTGATCTCCTTCCGGGGCATCAAGCCCTCATGGAAGGAGATCGTCATGGAACAGTTCTACAAGGATCCGCGCACACCCCTGCGAATGCGTGAAGGCCCGTTGGGCGCGTACGTCGATGCGCTCGCCCAGCAGTTGGGCGAGGAAGGATACGCCAAGGCCTCGGCTCGCTACGCGCTGCAGTTGGTTGCCGATCTGGGTCGTTGGCTGAGTCGGCGCGCAATCATCGCGCCGCAACTTACGCCGGAGCACCTCGGAAGCTATCTGGAGTACCGATCCCGTCGTCGACGCTGCCGGTCGGGGGATGCGGCGATTGTGCGGCGGCTGTTGAGCCTTCTCCGCGACCAAGGCGTCGTGGCGCAGGTCCCACCGATCGAGCTTGCCCCGGCTCAGCGGCTGGAACAGGAATTCCGGCTGTACCTGCAGCAGGAACGCCGGCTCGCACCGGCAACGGTGTTCCATTATCTGGTGTTTGTCAGGCGCTTCCTCGTGCAGCACTTCGCTGATGGAGAAGTGCGGCTCGATGGTTTGCGTGCGGCGGATGTGGTGGGGTTTGTGCGGCAGGAGGCGGCCCGGCTTCACCATCCCAAGCGGGCCAAGCTGATGGCCACGGCGCTGCGCTCGTTGCTGCAATACGCGCGTTACCGCGGCCTCATCCGTATTGATTTGCGGGAGTGCGTCCCGACGGTGGCCAGCTGGTCGATGACCTCGATTCCGCGAGCGCTGTCATCGGATGAGGTTCAGCGCCTGCTGGCCCACTGCGATCGGCATACGGCGGTCGGGCGGCGCAATTGGGCGATTCTGCTGTTGCTCGCCCGGCTGGGGTTGCGCGCCGGTGAAGTGGTCGGTCTGGCTCTCGAGGATCTCGACTGGGAGGCGGGCGAACTGCACATTCGGGGAAGCGATGGCGATTCCGATCGCCTGCCGATTCCTCACGATGTCGGTGCCGCGTTGACCGATTACCTGCAACACGCACGTCCCGTGTGCTCCTGCAGGCAGGTGTTCGTCCGCACCAGAGCCCCGCACCGCGGATTCGCGAGTTCGGTTGCGATCTGCTGCGTCGTTCGCCGTGCGCTCGATCGCGCGGGACTCAACCCCGCTCTCAAGGGCGCGCATCTGCTGCGGCACTCTCTGGCGACCCAGATGCTCCGCCAAGGCGCCTCGCTGGCCGAGATTGGGCATCTGTTGCGGCATCGCAACCCGCAGACCACGACGATCTACGCGAAGGTCGATCTGGACGCGCTGCGCCCCTTGGCGCTGCCGTGGCCGGGAGGTGGGCGATGAAACCGTTACGAGAAGCGGTTCATGACTACCTTGCCTTGCGCCGCAGCTTGGGATTCACACTCCGGGATGCCGGCATGGCCCTGTCGAAGTTTGTCGGGTTTCTGGAGACCCGCGGAGCCACGCACGTCACGACAGCGCTCGCGCTGGAATGGGCACAGGAGAACCAGCGCGCTCAACCCGCCCAGTGGGCACAGCGCCTGTCCTATGTACGGGGATTCGCACGCCATCACGCAGCGAGTGATCCGCAAACCGAGATTCCGCCCTGGGGCCTGTTGCCATTTCATCCGCGGCGAGCACGACCCTACCTCTACTCGGACGAGGAGATCGGGCAGCTGCTCGAGTGCGCTCTGAGCCTGACGCCGGTCGGTGGCCTGCGCCCCTGGACCTATCACTGTCTGCTTGGGCTGTTGAGCGTGGCGGGCCTACGCATCGGTGAGGCACTACGCCTGAAGTTCGAGGATGTCGATCTCCAGCACGCCCTGCTGACGATTCGCGGTACCAAGTTCGGCAAGTCGCGCATCGTGCCGATCCATCCCTCGACCCGAGAAGTGCTCGCCCAATACGTGAGGCGTCGTGAGCGCTTCCTTGCCGGGCGCACCGGCTCCACCTTGTTTGTGACCAACCGCGGCACTCCCCTGGACATGGGCGATGTCCACCGCATCTTCTACCAGCTCTCGCGCCGCATCGGTTTGCGCGGCGTCACCGCCAGCCACGGTCCCCGGCTGCACGACTTCCGCCACCGATTCGCCGTGCAAACGTTGTTGCAATGGTACCGCTGCGGTGAGGATGTCGAGCGACGCTTGCCGGCGCTCTCGACCTACCTGGGGCACGTGCATGTCGCCGACACCTACTGGTATGTCAGTGCCTGTCCGGAGCTGATGGGACTGGCGGTGGGGCGTCTGGAACAGCACTGGGAGCAACGGCCATGATCTCGACTGCGAGTTTCCCCGCGTTGTTGCAGAGCTTCTTTAGCCGGCGCTTGATGCAGCAGCGTCGCGCCAGCCCGCATACGATCGGTTCCTATCGGGACAGCTTTCGCCTGCTGTTACGCTTTGCGCAAGCACGCATCGGCAAGGCCCCTTCCGAATTGGCATTCGAGCAAATCGACGCACCCTTGATTGCAGCATTCCTCGATGACCTGCAGAAGTCTCGTCACATCGGTGCGCGCAGTCGTAACTTGCGGCTCACCGCCATCCGCTCCTTCTTTCGCTATGCGGCCTTCGAAGCCCCCGCCTGTTCGGCCCAAATCCAACGCGTGCTCGCCATCCCCAGCCAGCGATTCACGCGCGCCCAGATCGGATTCCTCACCAGAGCGGAAGTTCAAGCCCTGCTCGCCGCCCCCGATCGGGGCACGTGGTCCGGACGGCGCGATCACGCCCTGCTCTTGGTCGCCGTTCAAACCGGTCTGCGCCTGTCCGAACTCACCGGGGCGCAGCGCAATGCGGTGATCCTGGGCACCGGCGCCCACATCCGGGTGCTCGGAAAGGGCCGCAAGGAGCGCGCCACGCCTCTGACCAAGCAGACCGCAGCCGTTCTGAGGGCGTGGTTGCGGGAGCTCCCGGACGGGGATGACGCGATACTGTTTCCCAGTGCCCAGGGCGATTGCATGAGCGGCGACGGCGTGCAGTACCTTCTGGCCAAACACGTCGCGACCGCCCGTAAAACATGCCCGTCCTTGCTCCGGAAGCGGGTGACGCCTCATGTGCTTCGTCATACCACGGCAATGGAGCTACTGCAGGCCGGTGTGGATCGCGCCGTCATCGCCTTGTGGCTCGGCCACGAGTCGGTCGAGACTACGCAGATCTATCTCGATGCCAACCTCGCCCTCAAAGAGCAAGCCTTGGCCAAGACCACACCGCTTGGGGCCAAACCCGGTCGCTATCGCCCAGCCGATCAACTACTGGCTTTCCTCAAAGCGCTCTAAATGAGGGAAACCTATGCCGAGTGAGGCTCGCGAAACTGCTTGCCAACTGTGGCGAGTTGGCGCACTTCCAAGAGCATATCGCGCCTTACTCGGCATAGTCCGGCACGCGGCATAGTG
>CAYWWM010000301.1:0-1732 GCA_964461735.1 uncultured Solibacteraceae bacterium
ATTGACCAGGATTGCCGGGGGTTCATTGACTCGTTTGTGCAGACCGCCCTCGACGGCAAGCAGATCGTCGTCTTCGGCGACGGGTTGCAGCTCCGCGGCATGACCTATGTGGACGACGTCGTGGACGCCTTCCTGCGGCTCGGCCGGGCGGGGCCGGAAGCGGCTCGGGTTTATAACGCCGGCCATCCCCAGCCCGTCACGCTGCTCGAGGTTGCCCGAGCCCTCTCGGACATTGCCGGCGCGCCGCCGCCGCGGCTAGCTCCCTTTCCCCCGGACCGCCTCGCCATTGACATCGGCGATTTTTATCAGAACTCGGAAAAAATTCGCCGCGACTTCGGATGGGTCGCCCGGGTGGGTCTCCGCAAGGGACTCCAAAAAACGGTGGAGTTCTTCCGATCCCAACGGCAGCGCCCCCATGCGGACCCGCATCCCGTTTCTTAAGCTTCCGGCCTCCTATCCTCCCTCCGATCCTACGGTCGCCCGGGAATATCAACGCAGCTTTGCGCGGGTGCTGGCGCGCGGACGCTTCATTCTGGGAGAGGAACTCGCCCGCTTCGAGCGCGAGTTCGCGGCGTTCTGCGGCGCGCGGTGGTGCGTCGGGGTCGGGAACGGAACCGAAGCGCTCCTGATCGCCCTGCGGCTGAGCGGTATCCGGCCCGGCCCCGGCCGAGATGTCCAGGAAGTCATCACCACGCCCCTGACCGCGTCCTTTACGGCGCACGCCATCGTGGCCGCCGGGGCGCGGCCGGTGTTCGCGGACGTGGACCCTGACACTCTGCTGCTCGACCCGGAAGCCGCGCGGCGCTGCATCACTCGGCGCACGGCCGCTTTGCTGCCCGTTCATCTCTACGGCCAGTGCTGCGACCTGGCCGCGTTTCGCGCGCTGGCGCGCGAGACGGGCTGCGCCCTCGTGCAGGACGCCGCGCAGGCCCACGGAGCGCAGTTCGACGGCAAGCCGCTCGCCCAGTTCTCCGATTGCGTTGCCTTCAGCTTCTACCCGACCAAGAACCTGGGATGTCTCGGAGACGGAGGGGCGCTGATTACGAACCGGGCAGACCTCGCGGCCCAAGCCCGACTGTTTCGGGATGGCGGGCGGAGAGAGGGACACGTCGCCTCGCAGGAGGGCATCAACAGCCGGCTCGACGAAGTGCAGGCCGCCCTGCTGCGGATTCATCTCCGGCGGCTGAAGCAGTGGAACCGCAGGCGAGCCGAGCTCGCCAGGTTCTACGATGAGGCGCTCGCCCCCTGGGTGTCGCACACGACGCCGGACCGGCTGCGCTTGCTGGGTCGCGCTCCCCGCAGCCAGTCCAGCCACCACCTCTACGTGATCCGCACGCGCCGTCGGCAGAGGCTGCGCCAGTTTCTGGCTGACCGGGGCATCGCCACGGCGGTACATTATGAAATGCCCTTGCATCTGCACCCGGCCTTCCGGGGGCTCGGGTATCGCCGGGGGGATTTCCCCGCCGCCGAGCGGGCCGCGCGCGAGATCTGCTCCCTTCCGCTGCACCCCTGGCTGTCCGACCGCGACGCGGCAGCGGTTGTCCGCGCCCTCGGTCGGTACTTCGAGCGATGACGCCAGCAGAGTTGAACAACATTTACCGCGCCGAGTCCCACTTCTGGTGGTATGAGGGCATGCGCGCTGTTACCTGGGCCCTGCTGGATGGTTTGCTGCCGCGGGGGCTCTCGAGGGGTCTCGACGCCGGCTGCGGCACCGGCATGAACGCGCTCGCCA
>CAYWWM010000301.1:1742-4253 GCA_964461735.1 uncultured Solibacteraceae bacterium
AGAACCGCTACGGCATCCGCATGCACGGAGTGGACCTAGCGCGGCTTGGAGTTGAGTACTGCCAGAAGCGGAACTTCCGCCGCGCGGCGGTTGCCTCTACGCTGCAGCTTCCGTTCGCAGACGAGGCGTTTGACCTGGTCAGCTCGCTAGACGTTTTTCCCGTCCTGCCGTCAGGCGGGGATGAGCAGGCATTGGGCGAGTTCCGGCGCGTCTTGCGTCCGGGTGGATGGGTTGTGCTGCGCGTCGCGGCGTTTCACACGCTGCGCAGCCGCCACTCACAGTACGTGGCCGAGCGCCACCGGTACCGCGCGGGAGAACTCCTCCGCAAACTGGCGCGCGCGGACCTGCCCGTAGTCCGCTGGACGTACGCCAACAGCTTTCTTTCGCCCGTCGCGTGGTTCAAGTTTCGAGTCTGGGAAAACCTGACGCGCCAGGAACCCCGCTCGGGAGTGGCGATGGCTCTTCCCCCGTGGCTCAATCGCCTGCTGCTCTCGGCTCTCGAATCCGAGGCGGGGCTGATTCGCGCCGGCTTCCGGCTCCCCTTCGGGCAGTCGGTGATGGTGGTGGCTCGCAAATCGCTGTAATGCTCCCCCGCCACTCGCCAAAATTGGCCTTTCGCAGAGTTGCCCTTTCCTTGTATAGTCGTTGCTGATGCTAGACTTTCTCAAACGGCTTGTGAAGAAGGAGCCCGCGCCCTCCCCCGCCGCGAAGGCCGCGGCGCCCCCGGCGACCGTCGCGCTGCAGCCGGCGGCGGACGCTCCTCCGAAGCCCCCCGCTGCGAAACCCGCTGCGCCCGATTCCGAAGAGCTGGTCCAAATCGGGCAGACCATCCGCGTCCCCGGACTGGGGGAGTTTTACGTCCACGACGTGAAGGGGGGGAAGGGCAAGAGCGGCATGGGCATCGTCTTCATCGTGGTGGATTCGAGTTCGGCGACGCCTTACGCGGTGAAGACCTTCCAGCGGTGGTGCCTGGAGACGCCGGAACTCATCCAGCGGTTCTTGCGCGAGGCGGAGACCTGGATTCGTCTGGAGCAGCATCCCAACATCGTGCGCGCTCATTACGTCGCCAAGGTGCAGGGGCAGCCGTACGTGTTCCTGGAATACGTGGCTGGGTCCGACCTGCGCCGCAAGCTGGCGGCCGGCGCGCTGCCGATTCGCAACGCGCTGCGCTACTCCATCCAGTTCGCACGGGGGATGGCCTACGCGCAGCAGAAAGTTCCGGGGCTGGTCCACCGGGACGTGAAGCCCGAAAACTGCATGTTCACCCCGGACGACGTATTGAAGGTCACCGATTTCGGGCTGGTCAAGGTCCTGGCCGGGTCGGATATTCCGCCGACGGCGATGGCCGCTGCCGAAGCGGCGCAACCCGTTTCGGAGTCGCAGTCGCAATTCTTCCAGACCCAGAAGGGAAACGCCGGCGTCGGAACTTTGCCGTACATGGCCCCGGAGCAGTTCACCGCGTTCGCCGACGTCACGGTGTGCGCCGATATCTATTCCTTCGGGGTGATGCTCTACGAAATGCTGACCGGGACGCGTCCGTTTCGCGCGCGCCGGTCGGAGGATTGGTACCAGCAGCATGCCCGAGTGATGCCCCAGGAGCCCAGCCTCCGCAAGCCGGAGCTCCCTCCGCCGCTTTCGCAGTTGGTGATGCGTTGCCTGGCCAAGGAGCCGCGCGAGCGATACCCGGACTTCCGCACGCTCGAACTGGACCTGGCCATGCTGCTCAAGCAGATCTGCCAGGAGGAAGTTCCCGAGGCGGGAGGGCAGCAGCTCGAAGCCTGGGAAATCCTGAACAAAGGAACCGCGCTGAACAATCTGGGGCGAGTCAAGGAAGCCCTGGCCTGCTTTGACAAAGCCCTGGAGATTCTCCCGCGGTTCGACGCCGCATGGCTCGACAAGGGGGTCGCCCTCGCCAAGCTCGGCCGGACGAACGAGGCGGTCAAGTGCTACGAACGGGCGCTCGAGATCAATCCGAAATCGGCGGACGCCTGGTACAACCTCGGAATCGCGCAGCAGAATCACGGCCAGATGGAAAAGTCGCTGGCCAGCTACGATCAGGCCGTGGCGCTCAATCCCCTCCACGACGGCGCGTGGCTCAACAAGGGCGTGGTCTTGCGCAAGCAGCTTCGCGCCAAGGAAGCCATCGCGTGCTATGACAAGGTCCTGGCCCTCAACGCCAAATCGGCGGTCGCCTGGTACAACCGGGGCTTTGCCCTCCGGGAACTGGGCCACTCGCAGGAAGAAATTTTCTGCTACGACCGCGCCCTGGCCAATGATCCGCAGTACGTGGACGCCTGGCTCAACCGCGGCGTGGCGTTGCGCAAGCTGAACCGGCCTATCGAGGCTCTGGCCTGCTACAACAAGATTCTGGAGCTGCAGCCCAACCATCCCGACGCCTGGTATAACAAGGGCGTCGTGCTTCAGCGGCTGGGACAGACCCGCGAGGCCCGCGAGGCCTTCGCCCAAGCCTCGGCGCTCGATCCCCGGCTCGCCGAGCAGATCAAGCAGCAG
>CAYWWM010000302.1:0-4252 GCA_964461735.1 uncultured Solibacteraceae bacterium
CCACCCAGGACAGCATCAGCACCTGAAACATCTGCGGGTCCAGCCCCGAGTCCTCGCCGCCCATCAGCACCGGCTGCGGATGCTGCGTCCGCCACAGCCGGATCGAGAAGTAAACGATCGGCACATCCACAAAAGCGAAAATTCCGAACACCGCCGAGAGCGTGGCCCGCCGCGCCGGCTCTTCGAGAAAATCCCGCAGCAGCAGGTAGCTCACGTACATCAGCCAGAGCACCAGCGTCGAGGTCAGCCGCGCGTCCCAGGTCCACCAGATGCCCCACACCGGCTTGGCCCAGATCGGCCCGGTAATCAGCACCGCGGTGCAGAAGATGGTCCCGATCTCCGCGCAAGCCAGCGCCAGGCGGTCCCATTTGAGGTTCTTGGTAATCAGAAACCCGACGCTCCCGATGAAGACCACCAGAAACGCCGCCATCGCGGTCCAGGCCGAGGGGACGTGAATGTAGAAGATGCGCTGGATGTCGCCCATGGTCGCCTCCGTGGGCGCCCACAGGAAGGCTCCGTACAGCGTCGCCACAATGCCCGCCGCAGCCAGACCCGCCAATCCCCAGACTTTCGATTCCACGTCCGTTCCCTTTCCTTTCTACTGACTCCTGACTCCTGACTCCTGGCTCCTGACTACTGTCTCCTTCTTCTCATCCCGCAAACTGCAAATAGAGGTCGCGCATCGCGGCGGGCTGATCCGGGCGATTGGGGCCGAGATACGCCACCTTGCCGCGCTCCAGAATCAGCAACCGGTCCGCCAGTTTCAGGGCGAACTCGAGCTGGTGCGTGCAGAGCACGATGGTTTTCCCCTGGCGGTGCGCCTCCTGCAGCATGGTTTCGAGCAGCCCCGAGGCGCGGTCGTCGAGGCCCGTGAACGGCTCATCGAGCAGCAGCAGCTCCGGCCCGTGCAGGAAGAGCCGCCCAATGGTCAGCCGCTGGCGCATCCCGCGAGAGAAATTGCGGGTCAGCTCTCGCGCGAACGGGGCCAAGCCCACGGATTCGAGCGTCGCCTGGCACGCGCGGCGGGCGTCGGGGACTCCGTAGAGATTCGCATAGAACAGGAGGTTCTCTTCCGCCGTAAGCTCATCGTACAGGAAACTGTTGTGGCCGAGCAATCCCATGCGCCGCCGGGCCAGGCTGCCGTCGCCGCCCGAGTCCACCCCGGCGATCCGCAGCGTCCCGAAGCTCGGTCGAGTCAGCAGCGCCAGCAGCTTCAGCAACGTGGTCTTGCCGGCGCCGTTGCGTCCGAGCAGGCCCAAAAACTCCCCCTGCGGCACGTCCAGGCTCACGTTCTGGACGGCCGGCAGATCCCCGTAGAGTTTCGAGAGATTTTTCGCCTGAATCATTTTCCGCCTGAATCAGGTGCCCTGGGCAGCTTCCGAAAGAGTTCGCCCTCCGGGACCGCTAGAGCCGGTAGAGATAGACCAGCCCGCCGAGCAGCAGCAGACCCGCCGCGGCAAAGATCCACCAGCGATGTTCCGCGATGGGCGGGGGAATGGGAGCCAGGGTGGCGCCGCCTCCCTCCGCCAGCTCGGTCTGCTCTGGGTCCCGCGCGGGCGCCTCGCCGGAGACCCGCACGCGAATCATCGTCCCGGGCTGGTCCACCCGATACCCCACGAAGCCGGACGTCGGGTCCGCCGGCAAGGCCGTGATTCCCTCGCCCTGAATCTCGACCTCCGGACCCGTGGTGACGATATGTGTCTGGTCGGCAGCGAGATCAATCGGCTTCTCGAAGAGGAACGGCGGCGTGTACTCGAGCGCATACTGAAGGCGAAGCTGGGTCTCGCCCGGACGCATCGGGTAATTGACGGCAAAACGGTTCGCGCCCTCGCGCGGCGTCGGCGTCTGGCCGATAGGCATGCCGCCCGGCCCGTTCACGGTCACGCGGACGCCCTCGCGGGCCGCCGGCGGCAGCGTGAACAAATATGTCCCCTGGGGATTCACGTAAGCGCGCGGCGGAGAGGTCTGGTTCTGAATGATGATCTGCTCCAGCACCGTCAGCGAGCCGGCGGCCGGGTGAAGGAAGATCGCCTGCTCGACCACCGAGATGGCCGTCGCGTCGGGGCTGGCTTCGAAGACCTGAATCTCGATTCCTTGTGCCGGGCCGCCGGGCAGCATGGGATGCGAATAGGTGGCGCCCTGGTAATCCACGCGCAGCAGCGCCGGGGCCGGGCCGGCCGCTGCCGGCACGTTGGCGAGTTGGAACCGCCCGTCTCCGGCCGTCGTCGCGCGCGCCAAAGGAGTCATGCCCTGCGACATCCGCACGTAGGAGACTTCGGCGTTGGCGACCGGCGCTCCCGTGGTGCCGTTCAGCACGCGCCCCTGAATCGGAGCGCCGCCTTGGGCCGCGAGCTTTCCCGGAGCGACGAGCAACAGAGCAGCCAACAGGGTTCTCCACGCCGCGCGTTTCTGCCCGCACGATCTCCCGGAGGGGAGAGGAGGGATGTGATTTCTAGGTTTCATGCAAGTCCAGATTGAGCAGCCAGGTCTGCCGTGTTGCAGACCATAGAAAATTATAGTCTACCACCGCTCCGGCGCACGGAAATAGTTGGCGCCGCGAAGATGGGGAAGATTTCCCTGCTCAGCTCCATGCCCTGAACCTGGATTATTCATGAACTGCAAGAGACCGCGATATCTATTGCGTTCGCCCCGCAGGGGCCACAGAGGAAAGCCGGGGGCAACGCCCCCGGGCAGAAGTGTCATTTGCAAAACCGACCCTGCAGGGGTCGCACTCCTTCCCAGCAAAGTTCGACCCTTGCAGGGTCGGGCTCATGTGCCGTTTCCCTTTCCGGGAGCGTTGCCCCCGGCTTTCCTGTCCATCCCCTGCGGGGATTCATCCAGAATGAAGAGGACAATCCTCCTCCTGCATGAATAACCCAGGCTGCGCCGCGCAAATTGAGCTTGATTCAGCGCGGCGGACAAGCGCATAATTTTACTTATCCGGAATTAACATTCGGATGTTGCAGTTCTTGGAGGAGGGTCACAGATGAAAGTTTCGATTGGCGGGTTGGTATTGGTGATGGCGTTCGTGATGGGCTTCGGGCCTCTCGCACAGGCCCAACAGGCCGCGCCGGCGCCGCACAACATGACCGGCTGTCTGCGCGCAGCCGATGCCGGCAAGTTCCGGCTCACGAATTTGGCGCAAGGGCCCATGGTGGTCGAGATCGCCGAGACCACCGCGAACCTGACTCCCCACGTCGGTCACCGGATTGAGATCACGGGCACCCGAATTGCCGATGCCCCGGGTCATACGATGCGCGTGACGGCGATGCGGATGATCGGGACAGATTGTCCCGCGCAGTGACGACTTGGATTGGTTGGTTTCCGATAGGCGGGAAGCCTGCCGCGGCAATGCTCTGCGACCTGGCTTCCCACGCCTTCTTCGGCCTTCTCGGGTCTTCTCGTTGGAGCGGGTCCCAGCGTTCAACGTGTGTGCAGAGGGCCGTAACTCTCTGCCCCGCTGTCCTTCGTTGAAAAACAAAAACCACTAGTGGACCAGGGACCTAACTCCTTGTCATCCCAAGCGAAGCGAGGGACCTGCACTTCCTTGCCCCACGCGAAAACCCTTACACGTTGCGCGTCCGCAACGCCTTCACGCTGAACCGCGGATGCCAGTCCGAATCGGCGCCGCTGCCGCCCTGCTCCACGTGCACGTCGAGCAAGTAAGGGCTGCCGCCGGCCGTGGCGCGCTGGGCGCGCTCGAGCGCCGGACGCAGGTCCGATGGCTGCCGGATGGCCTCGCCTTCGACCCCGAAGCCCGACGCCATCTTCACGTAATCCATATCCGGGCTGCCGAGGTAGCACACCATGTCGCGCCCCGCCTCGAACTGCCGTCCGCGCTGCGCCCAGATGCGGTTGCGCTCGTTGTTGTAGCTGCGGTTGTTCATCACCAGGATCATGACCGGCGCCTGATAGCGCGCGAAGCTCCAGAGCGGCTGCGGCCCGCTGAAGAGAAACGCGCCGTCGCCCAGGATGGCGACCACCTGCTTGTCCGGCTGCGCCAGCTTCACGCCGAAGGACGCCGGCAGCGCCCAGCCGAGCGACCGGCCCGTGTTGCTGAAGTACTGCTTGTCATCGCCGCCGAACGACAGGATGTGCTCCATCATGGTGCGGCCCGAATCAATCTCCGCGACGAAGCAGGCGTCTTTTTCGAGCACGTTTTCGAGCTCCACGGCCAGCTGTCCGTGGCTGATTGGAGTGCGGTTCCAGCGCGCTTTGGCGATGGAGGTGCGGTACTCGCGCATTTTGGCGG
>CAYWWM010000303.1:0-4239 GCA_964461735.1 uncultured Solibacteraceae bacterium
CGCAGCGCGAGCTGCAAATGGCGGAACGTCACCAGGTGCGGGTAGTCCTGCTTCAGCACCCAGATGATTTCCCCGCGCCGCAGATCGTGCTTGAGGGTCTGGGGAGATTCATTCCGTCCCATTCGGCAGCTCCTTAGGAATTAGCCACAGAGGCACAGAGACACAGAGCGGAAAGAGAAAGTCCAAATTCCAAATTCCAGATTCCGAACAACTCCACACTCCCAATTCCAAGCCCTCCCAATTCCACAGTCCAATGGATTGGCGTTTGGACAGGGGAGTGTGCTCTGGTTCGGAATTTGGAATTTGGGATTGGGAGTTTCATGCTATTCCTCTGCGCCTCTGTGTCTCTGTGGCTTCATTTGTTCTTGCAGTTCCGCGACGACGGCGCGGACCTGTTCGAGCTTGTCGGAGTTGACTTGCATGGCGAGCACCAGGTCGTGCTGGTTGGTGGCGTTGTGCTCGACCGTGTCGGCGAGCTTCTGGAGAGCCAGCGCGGTGGAGCGCTGGCTCTCGATGAGAGGCGGAGCGTAGCTGTGCGCCAGCCACAGAAATCCCGCCAGAACAAACAGTCCCGGCCCCCAACCGAGCAGCGGCGCCAGCACGTCCTTGTACTGTTCGAGCGCGCCGGAACGCGCCAGCTCGATGAGCAGCACGACCACCGACGCGCCGGCTACGGCGCCCGCCGCGGGCAACGCGCTGCGCTTGGCGGGGGTGGGGGAGGGGTTCGGGGATGGGATTGAGGGGTTCATAAGCTACTACTTGCCCCAGAGGCACGGAGGGGAAGACATTCCAAATTCCAAATTCCGGAGGCAAATGGCTGGGAGCTTGGAAATTCGAGCTGGGAGCTTGTTTGGAATTTGGAGCTTGGGGTTTGGAAGTTTTCCCATCTCCGTGTCTCCGTGTCTCCGTGGCGTTTTCATTCTGACTCCTGACTACTGGCTACTGACTACTGTCTTCTTGCTTCTGGCCTTCTCCAGCGCCATCTCCGGAGTCACGGTGATACGGAGCTTCGACCAGTCGAGCGGCTCGTTGCTATTCGCGTCGCCCGCCGCCCGAACCGTGGCAATCACGGCGGCCACGGCCAGCCGGATGCCTTCTTCGATCAGCGCGAGTTGTTGGTCGGTGAGGGGCATGGGCGTAAGAAGGAGTCAGAAGACAGGAGTCAGGAGCCAGGAGCCAGTAGTAAGAAGAAGTGCAGGTCCCTCGCCGCTTGCGCTCCTCGGGATGACATGCTTTATGGCGCAACGGAGAAGAACGGACAGTCCCTCAGGGGCTGAAGCCCCTGTTGTTACAGGCTCTTTGCGGCACGGCTGAAGCCGTGCCCTGACGGTTCGCACCTCAAGAAGCTGTTGTGAAACCAGTTCTACTGGTTCCTGACGAGTGCCGTGGTGGTCATTCTGACTCCTGACTTCTGACTTCTGACTCCTATCGCGCGGCTCTTCGTCAAAACTCTCGGCCAAGCGGTTCAGCTCCTGAATGAGTCGCGGCAGAATGTCGAGCAGCGCCCGGAGGCGGGCCTCGCTGGAGGGGTCTTGGACGCGGCTCCAGAGCTCGAAGGCGTCCACGGTGGCGTTGTGCGCGTCAATGAAGCGGTGCCCCTGGACGGCGAAACGGTTCCACTGCTGCTCGGTGAGGAGGCCGTGCGCGGCGGCCTCGGCAACGCGCGCCTGCACGGTCTCGTACTCGGCCTGCGTCACCGCCAGCGTGCGGTAAGCAGCGCGCTCGAACTCGTTGCAGCCGGAGAGGAGGAAGAGCAGTGACAAGTGACAAGCAAAACGACACATCGGTGTCGTTTTGAGTGACGAGCGAAGAAATGAAGGCAGTGACGAGTGACAAGTGACGCGTGACGAGCGAAAAGGAGAACGAGCGAAGAGCAGTGACCAGCGGCGCAGGATGAGTGCAGAGAAATGAGTAAAGAATGACGGCTGAGCGATTGTTCTGCTCGTCACTGGGCACGCGTCACTCGTCACTGCTGCAGGGCTGGAGAGCCTCCCGGCACGAGGTTCCCGCTGCGCATTGGGCCTGGCAATCCAGGCAGAGGGCGGGACTCGGCGAGGGAGGCTCGTGGAAAGAGGGTCCTCGTGGCCGTGGATTCCAAGACGAAGCGAAGCGCGAGGCTGCGCCGCCTGGGAGGCGGAAACGAGAACAGTGGCGGGGGACGGTCGGCCGGCTGACGGCTCTGGCGTCGGCGGTTCCTGGGAGGGCGAACCGACACCGATGTGTCGTTTCGGTGCCGCCGGCTGCGCCGGCGCGTCTCGGAACTCGCGATGGGCGATCCGCGATTCGGGAAAAGATCGTTCCCCCCCGAATCCCGAGTCCCGCATCTCGATGGCCGAAGAAGCGCTGGGCGCGGGCAAATAGAGCCGATAAAAATTCAGCCGGCCGAGCTTGACCGTCCGCTTGGCGGGGTCGGCCCAGGAAGGCGGTCGAATCGAGTCGTCAAAATAATGGTCGCTGTTGGCGGTCAGCACGTCGGCTTGATCCCGCGCCGCGAGGGCCTGCTCGGCGCAGCGGAAACAGCGCTCCCAGACGGCGGCGTCCTCGGCTTGGAGCGGACGCAGCAGCTTGGCGTAATTGGGATCCGCCGGATGGAAGCAGGAGAACTGGCCCGGGCGCAAAATCACTCGCCGGAGGTTGTCCTCAAATGTGGCGCCGGCACGCGAGCCAAACACCGGATGAGGATGGCGGGCGCGATTGAGTGCCACCCGTGCCACCGCCCGCCGCGCCGCATCGCTCTCGCCGCGCGCCTCCCCAAAGACGCACATCGCCAGCAGCACCGTCGGGTCCTGGAAGGCATGGGGCTGGGAAGGGTCGGGAACGGCCGCCGCCGCCGGGTTGGCCTCATTCGCTGCCCGGCGGCTGGCCGTTACGTCGGGAGGGAGAACAGCTGTTTCGTTTCCGTTGCCGTGCTTCCCGGATTCGTCTCGCCGCATCGTCATACAAGCCGAGTTTCTGCGATGCCAAAAACGAGGGCAAGAAAACTATTCCGAGAGTTTCGAGAGAACCGAGAGCGCCGAAAAAACCGAGAATACCGAGAATGCCGCACGAACTGAGTAAGCGCTCCATTTCCGCGGCGTCGGTGAAACCGAATCTCTAACTGCTTCCGCCGCGGCAAGCCGTCTCAGTGATCCCGTAGTCAGTTCGAGTGCTTGGTTTCATGGTGTAACCCGTTTTCATGGCGGGTTACATTCTAAAATTGCGCTACGATCCCGTAGGGTTACATTTTACGTTGCGCGATACGGCGATTTGACGGCGGGAAGCGATGATCCCTATAATAAAGGTTTGATCCTGGGAAGGCGGAGGAGCCTATGTACGCCGTCATTAAGACGGGAGGGAAGCAGTATCGTGTTTCGCCGGGGGACGTGATCCGGGTCGAGAACCTGCCGGCGGAAAGTGGCAGCGCGGCGGAGATGGCGAACGTGCTGGCCGTCTCGGGCGAAGACGGCAAGCTCCTGACCGGCCAGGATGCCGCCAACGCGAAAGTCGCGGTGACAGTCGTGCGCCACGGTCGTGCGCCGAAGATTCTGGTCTTCCATTACAAGCGCAAGAAGCAGTACAAGAAGCTGAATGGCCACCGGCAAGGCTTCACGGAGTTGCGCGTGGAGAAGATCACGGTCTAGTGACGAGGGAAACGACATCAATATGTCGTTTCCAGTGAGGAGTGCAGAGCGGGAAGAGGAACAGGAAAGAAAGTGGGTAGTGATTAGTGGTTAGTGAACTGCCGGAGCGGCGAGGGGCATCACAGATAGGGAAGAAGGAGTATGGCGCATAAAAAAGGATTGGGGAGTTCGCGGAACGGCCGCGATTCGAACGCGCAGCGGCTGGGTGTGAAGTGCTTCGGCGGGCAGCTTGTGCCGGGCGGCTCGATCTTGGTGCGGCAGCGTGGCACGCGCTTCAAGCCGGGCGAGAACGTTGGCCGCGGCAAGGACGACACGCTGTTTGCCAAGATTACGGGCCTAGTCCGCTATGCTGACCGGGGACGTTCGGGAAGGTTCATTTCCGTGCTGCCGGTGGAGCCCGCGGCGGAGTAGGGAACAGGGAACAGCAAGAGCAGGTCTCTCATTGCGGCGGTTACCCTGAGCCCAGCCGAAGGGCTCCTCGGGATGACCGCTTTGAGGAAGCGGGAAGAGACAGAGGAAGCAGAGGAAGGAATAACCGGCGCGGTGGTTTTCGTAGATGAGGTGGTCATCACCGTGAAGGCCGGCGACGGCGGCAACGGCTGCGTCGCCTTTCGCAGAG
>CAYWWM010000304.1:0-4236 GCA_964461735.1 uncultured Solibacteraceae bacterium
GAAGTGCCGGCCCAGCTCCCCGATTTCGTCGCTCCGGTTGGCGAAACTTGCCTGCACCGTAAGGTCGCCTTCCTGCAGGCGCGCGATCTTCTCTTGCAGTTCGAGAATCGGCCGCTGGATCAACACCACCAACGCGACCAGCATCACGCAGCAGATGGCAACGGCGCCGCCCGCCGCGACCAGCAACACGGTGCGCCACTCCGGGATCGCCAGCGAAAAGCTGACCCAGAGAAACACCGCCACGCCGCCAACCAGAACTGCCGCCACCGGCAGGATGGCTTTCAAGAGCCAGCGGATTCGCAATCCAGGCATGGTGGTCATCCCGTAAGCATCCCCGCGGACGGCCTCACGAACATCCGGCCTTCCCCCCGTGTTAGTATAATTGCTTCCCCGGTCTCGCCCGCCGGACTTTCAATCATGGCTTTTCCGATGGAAACATTCGTCTCTGAAATGAAGCGGTATTTGGGGCTGGACCCTCAGGACATTGACCTGCTGCGCCAGTTGGGGCCGCGCCTGGAAAAGCACTTCCCGGAAATGGCCGAGCGGTTTTATTCGCAGATCCCGCACCACCCCAGCGCGTTTCGCGTTTTCACCGGCGGGCAAGCCCAAATTGAGCGACTGAAAGAGACCTTGCAGGAGTGGGCTTACGGCCTTTTTCATGGGACCTACGATGACGCCTACGCGGCAGAGAGGTTTCAGATCGGATATCGCCACGTGCGGATCGGGCTGGAGCAGAAATACGTCATCAGCGCCATGGGCATCGTCCGGGCCTTCTTGCAGGACTGCCTTCTGCTGGAGGTTCCCGAGAGCGAGGAGCGGCGGCGGTTTGCGATCGCGTTGAACCGGATTCTGGACCTCGACTTGAACCTGATGTGCGAATCCTACATGCACGCCACGATCGAGAACCTCCGCAAGCTCAACGACCAGCTCGAGAGCGCCAACCGGGAGCTGGCGCAGGCAAGCCGCACCAAGGACGAGTTCCTGTCTCATATTTCGCACGAGCTGCGCACGCCGCTCAATTCCATTCTGGGCTTCACGAAAATGATTCTGGACGGCCTGTCGGCGAGCCGGGAAGAGGAACGCGAGCTGCTCCAGGACGTGTTTCGCTCCGCGCACCACTTGCTGGGCTTGGTGAACGACATCCTCGACATCCGCCGCATTGAAGAAGGCCGCATGAGCCTGCGGATCGAGAACGTGGATCTCGGCAAGCTCCTGGACTCCACGTTGCCGCTGGTTGCCATCCAGGCCGCCGAAAAAGGCCTCCGCTTGCGCAATGAGACGCTCGTGGTCTCGCTGCCCGTGGTGTGGGCCGATGAGATGCGTCTCCGCCAAGTCCTGCTGAACCTGCTCAACAACGCCGTCAAGTTTACTCCGGAAGGTTCCGTCACCGTGCGCGCTCAAATCGAAGAGCCCGCGCCGGACGACTCGGAAAGCCGCTCGCCGCGGCTGGTCCGGATCGAGGTTGAAGATACCGGAATCGGCATCCCGGCGCAGAAACGCAGCGCCGCCTTCGAGGAATTCGTGCAACTGGACCAGATCGAGGCGCGCCGGTTTCGCGGCGCGGGATTGGGACTCGCGATCTCACGCCGGCTCGTGGAGTTGATGGGCGGCCGCATCGGTCTCGATAGCGGCAGGGATGGCCGGGGAACTCTGGCGTGGTTGACGGTTCCGGTCGCAGAAATGGTAGCCTCCAAAGAGACGATGGCCGCCGCGAGTCGTTCCTAAATTCGGGCGGGGCTGCCATCGGGCGTCTCGGACGCGAGCCATGTCGCAAACGATCCTGATTGTAGAAGATCATCCGCTGCTCGCCAAGTTCTACCGCCTGGCTCTGGAGCGGGCGGGCGGGTACGCTTGCCTCGTTACGGAGAACGCGGACGAAATTGTCGCCGCGGTCGAACAAGGCCGCGTCGCTCTGGTGTTGCTCGACGTCTCGCTGCGAGGAACCCAGTGGGAAGGAAAGCCCATTGACGGGATCGAGCTGGCGCGGCTCTTGAAGCAGCGGGCGCCCGGGCCGCTTCCGATTCTGCTGGCCACGGCGCACGCCATGGCTGGCGACCGGGAGCGATTGCTGGCCGCTTCGGGCGCCGACGCGTATCTGCAAAAGCCCATCTACGATGCGCAGCAACTGGTGGAAACGATTCAGCGGCTACTCGGGAGTTCGGAACCGCCGCCATCGTAGCGGAAGCGGAACTTCTGCCGGGATGGTGGCCCCATCCCGGCAAAGCGTGCGGACAAGCGTTGGCGCCGGGCGCTACAAAGACTCCCGAACCACCAGCACCGGGTACCGCCCGTCGCGCACCATCGCGGAGCTGACCGAACCCCACGGCGCCCCCGAATCTCCCGCACCGCGCGCCCCCGTCACAATCAGGTCTGCCTTCTTTTCCTCGGCCACTTTCAGGATTTCTTCCTTGGAGTTGCCGTGCCGGATTTCATAGACCACCTCGCACAGCGATTGGACCTCCTCGGAAATCAGGCTGGGAATCTTCGCCCAGGCGGCCGCCACCTGCCGCTCGAAATATGGGTTGTATTCAGGAAACAGGTCCGTCAGCCCCTGCATGGCGGGCGCCGGCTTCTCGACGGCGTGGAACAGGACGACCTTGGCGCGCCACTCGCGGCCCCACTGCAAGGCATAGGCCAGCGCGCGGTCGGAGTGCCGGGAGAAGTCCGTTGCCAGCACAATCGTTTGCAGCCGTTCGCCGCGCTCCGGATCGGCGAAATCTTTCTGGGGACGGCTGACCACCAGAACCGGGCAGGAGGCCAGGTGTATGATTTGTTCCGTCACCGAGCCTACCGCCAGTCGGCTGAAACCCTTATGCCCGTGCGTTCCCATCACGACCAGGTCAATGCGATCCCTGGCAATCGTCTCCAGAATGCGCTCGGTCACCTCGCCTTCATTCAGCAAGATAGTCGCTTCGGAGGAATCCACCCCGGTTGAAATCATCAAGCGGCGGATTTCTTCCCGCGAACGCTGGATTTGATACTGAATGCCTTCCGCGATGTTGGGACCTGCTCCGTCCATCAACAAGGGGACCGGCACTTGGGCCGTATGTTGAATCAGCAAACGGGACCCAAAATGGCGGGCCAGGCTGACCGCATAGCGGAACGCGCGGTGGGAGAATTCGGAAAAGTCCATCGGACACAGGATCCTTTGGATTGCCAGCCGCTCCAGCGCCGGCTCCGGCGCGGGTAGCTTTCCTGTTGTTCTTTCCAAAAGTTCATTCGTCGCCATGGTAAACCTCCTGAAAGTCTCACCGGCTCTTTTTCTGGGTCAGCAATCTGATTGCCAAGCCGCGAAGGTCACTTAACTACATGAAAGGGCATGGGGTTGTGTTTCTCTCTGTAGGGTCGTTTGCATCGTACAGGATGGGCCATACGACTCACACGCAGTGTCATTCCCCTCAACGCATCTTGCTTCCGACGCGTCAGGGCAACGATCCCCTCCGCACAACAGTCCCTTCGTCAAGGAGATACCAGCACCTTGGCGGTTTAGGTTCGTTTGGCCGCTGGCGTGCCATAACCAATTTGGAATATCCCGAAAGGGGGGGGACAGCCATGACACAGACAAGCCCCAAGGTGCTCTTCGTGGGAAGCGACGCGGATGACGGCCATGTTGCGGAGATTTTGACTCGCTTCGCCGCCGTCACCCGAGTTCCCAGAATTCAGGATGCGCTCTCCGCGGCAAAAGAGAATCCCTATGACGCGGTGTTCTGTCCGTGGGAGTTTGCCGGCGGAACCTGGAGAGAGGTCTTGCAGAAAGCACAAAAACTCGGTCCGCCGATCCCGGTCATCGTGTTGAGCCGCTGGGCCGGTGAAAAACAATGGGTCGAAGTGTTGCAGGCGGGCGCATTTGACCTGCTGGTTCCGCCTTACACTCACTACCAGATCCTGGCGGTGCTGGAGCATGCCCTGGCTTCGCGCTCCAGAGAGGCGGACTGCCTCTTGAGCGCTTGATCGTTTCGGCGACATCGAGAAAGGAGGAGGAACATGAAAGCGTTGGAAATCATGCATAAGCCGGTGATTGCTACCACGCCGCGGGCTTCGGTGCGCGACATTGCGGCGCAGATCGTATTGAACGGTATCAGCGGGATGCCCGTCGCGGAACGCGGTGGGACGGTGTTGGGCGTGATCACCGAAGCCGACGTGTTGGGGGCATTGCACGACGGCAAGAAGCTCGAGAAGCTGACGGCCGAGGACATCATGTCGAACGGCCCGGTTACCGTGGATACGGAGACCGAG
>CAYWWM010000305.1:0-4227 GCA_964461735.1 uncultured Solibacteraceae bacterium
GCGCCACGGTGATTGACTTGTCCTCCGCCACGGTTCTGCCGGGTCTGTTTGATGCGCACACGCATTTGTGCAGTAACATACCGTTCGGTTCGCCGCCCCGCAACCTCCCGGAATTGCTCCGTGGCCTCCTCAACTACACTGTGACGACCACAACCGGGTACCGAGCGCTGGAAGGCGCGGCCAATGCACGGTCCATGCTGGAAGCCGGGTTTACGACGGTGCGTGATGTCGGCAACGCGGGAAACTACGCTGACACGGATTTGCGCCGGGCAGTGGAAGAAGGGCTCGTACCCGGCCCCACGATTATCAATGCCGGTCGGATCATTACGCCTACGGGCGGTCAGTTTCCGGGCCTTCTGCAACCGGAGAGGCGAGACCTCGGCAACCCGGAGTACCTTTATGCCGATACCAGCGACGAACTGCGAAAAGCCATCCGCGAGAATATCCTCTATGGCGCGCGGGTCATTAAAATCGTCGTAGACGATCAACCCTACATTTACTCCGCGGATGACATCCGGTTTATCGTCGAAGAGGCAGGCCGGGCAGGTCTCAAGGTAGCAGCGCATGCCGTAACGGAACGAGGAGCGCGGAATGCGGCGGAGGCGGGAGTCGCTTCCATCGAGCACGGTCCGATGATGACGAACGAAATTCTGGAATTGGCGAAAAAGAACAGTGTGATGCTCGTTGGCACGGACTTTACGAAGGAAGCTGCTCAAGCCTTGGGCTTGGCGGAATTGCGTACAACCTTCGTGGATCGGTTAAGGAGAGCCTACGAGGTTGGCGTCACGATTGCCTTCGGCACAGACGTGGCCACCACGGTCCCGGGCAGAACTCGCGGAGAAGCCTCTGTCGGGTATATTGATAGTTTCCTGGAGGCTGGTGTTCCCGCAAGAGTGATTCTTAAGACCATGACCATCAACGCCTCGCGCTTGCTGGGTGTCGAGAAAGAACGCGGCGCAATCAAGCCGGGCATGGCGGCGGATATCATTGCGACCCCCGATAACCCCATCGACAATATTCAGGCGCTGAAGCAGGTGGTATTTGTGATGAAGGACAGGAAGGTGTTCAAGACCGCGAAGTAAGAGCTGCCGGTACGCCTTGGGACGGGATGTCGCTCCGCTTTGCTGCGCGACTGCCTACGGCCCTTCAACGATATCCATCTTAAGTTTCGCAAACAGCGCGAGGAACTCCTCGCGTTCTTTAGCGGGCACTTTCCGTTGATCAACCGAAGCCGCGACGTGCTGCATCAATGCGTCCCAGTCGGTGGCGGTGATGGCGAGGCCGGCGTGGGCGGATTGCATGGGGCGGCCGATGTAGGTGCACGGGCCGCCGGCAAGCTGGCAGAGCAGGTCCACTGTGAGCTGGCGGGCGCGTGTGCGGGAGTCGAGACTGCGGCCCCCTGCAAAGCGGCTGAAGCGCGGGTCGGCTCGCATGCGTCCCAGGAAGTCGTCCGTAACGGCGGCGATTACATCATAGCCACCGAGGCGCTGATAGAGCGGCGCCCCTCTCTCTTGAGCCAATCCATTGGCGCAGAGCGCGATTGCAAAGGCTCCAACCAACCCCAGACGCGGCAGGCCGCCAAACTTTTGCGGCATTTCCCTTGTTCCCTCCTCCACCGATTCGCATAATAGTAGCACGGGGAAATTTCGATGCCGAGCAGCAAGAAGGCGCAGGACCTCGAAGAGCGGCTGGCGCGAACCGAGCGGCAGATGGTGGTGATCCAGAAGGTGAGCCGCCTGATGGCGCAGAAGCTCACGCTCCCGGAGGCCCTGCAGGCGATTGTGGACATCGTGAGCGAAGCCACGGGCGGAGACGCCTGCCTGATCTACCTGATTGACCAGGACGAGCTGGTGCTCTGCGCGTCGAGTCCGGCGCACCCGGAGCAGATCGGGCGCATCCGCCTGCGCATGGGCGAAGGCCTGACCGGGTGGGTAGCCAAGGAGCGCCGCATGGTGGCGATCTCGCGCGAAGCCTACCGCGACGCCCGCTTCCTGGTCTTCACCGATCTTCCCGAGTACACCTTCGAGGCGTTTCTCTCGGTGCCCATCATCGTCCGGAACGAGGTCGTGGGCGTGATCAACGTCCAGCACCGTCAGCCGCACCCGCACAGCGGCAGCGAGGTCGAGATGCTGCGAACCGTGGGTGAGCAGGTGGGATGCGTGATCGTGCTGGCGCGCATCGGCCACGAGACCGAGTACACGTCGTCGCACGTCGAATTCCTGCTTTCGATTCCTTCGGGCGGGTCCGGAAAGAGGTCGAATTAGCTGGAACTATAGCGTTTTAACAAATGATGTAGACCGGGATGTGGGATCGTAAGGGCACGACTTCAGTCGTGCCGAATTCAGCTCGTTGGAGCAGCGCTTTAGCGCCTGAGGCAAGTCTTTCCAGAAGCGTTGAAAGACAAACCTCAGCGGCTGAAGCCGGCTTTGCAAAGGGAGTCTTACGGCATGGCTGAAGCCATGCCCTTACGGCCTACAGCAATAGATAAACCGCTCTAAATTAGCTCTGCGGGCCGCCGGACGAGGCGGACGGTCAGCCAGATTCCGAGCAGCAGTTTGACCAAGTCGAGCGCCGAATACGCACCGTGCAACATGCCGAACCGCCCCAGCTCGGGCGGCGGCGGGTCGCGCGGAACCCAGTCGAGGCCGCGCCCGACCTCGACGAGCTGCGGCGTCAGGTAGAAGGTCATCAGAAAACTGAGGGCGAGCATCACGCCGGCCCCAATCGTCATCGTGCGGTCGTTCCCGCGCCGCGCGGCCAACAGCAACAACACACCGCCCAGCACGATCTCCGCCCCGCCCCAGACGCGGAAATAAAACCGGTTCATCTCCGACGACAGGTACCGCAGCGCGACGCGCGCGTCGCCGGGCGCGAGCGGGGCGAGCCTCTTCTGGAGTTCCGCGCGATATTCCGTCGCGGGAGGCGATGCCAGCAGGCGATCCACTTCAAAAAAGTTCTCGGCGGCAACGAAGGCAATCAAGACCATTCCGACCAGCCAAGCACCCAGCAGAAACGCCATCAGCGCGCGCATCGTTCGCCGCCAAACTTGCCCGCTCACTTCTGGTCGCGGTTCGGATTCACCCACCATGCTATGCTAGCTGCACAGAAGGAGGCAATCAATGGCCACATACGAAATAGTCCTTGAACCACTGTGTGAGGTAGTGATTTATGCGACAGCGCCAATTCCTATAGGCCCAACCCGCTGGGGAAACAGGTTGGTCTTTCCGATAGTCGGTGGCTTCGTTAACGGGCCCAAACTGCAAGGAAAGATTCGTCCCTTTGGGGCCGATTGGGGGATAATTCGGGCAGACAATTGTTTTGAACTAGATGTCCGAATCCTTATCGAGACAGATGATGGTGCGCATATCCATACGTCCTATTCTGGAATCGTTGACATGACGAAAGAGCAGATTGATAGATTCTTAGGTGGAGAACTACCCATCGGGCTTAGGCTTTACACCACTCCACGTTTTGAGACGAGCCACGAGAAGTACCCGTGGTTAAATCGAATTCAGGCGGTGGGGCGTGGAAGTGTAGAGCCAGAAGGGGATAGATTCAAGGTTACTTACTCCTGGTATGCATTATCCGGATAAAGATCAGGCTGGGCGAAAGTAGTGTGCCGGTTTTTTCACCCGCAGAACCGGAAAGATTCCAACCCAAATGATTTTCGAAACGAAGCCGCATCCCCGCACCGCGTCCACGATCGAACAGGCCGTGCGCGAGCTTTCCGAGGCCGACGCAGCGCTCGGCGAGTTGATCCGCCGCGTGGGGCTGTGCGAGCTCGGGATGCATCGGCGGGGCCGGTACTTCCCTGCCCTGGTCGAGGCGATCATCTATCAGCAGCTCTCGGGAAAGGCCGCCGGCCGGATTCTGGCTCGCTTCCGCGCGCTCTATCCCTCGGGACGTTTCCCGACGCCGGCGCAAGTCTCGCGCACGCCTGCGCGGCGGCTGCGCGCGGCCGGCCTCTCTCCGCAGAAGATTTCTTACCTCAAGGACCTGTCGCGGCGGATCGAGAACGGCACGTTCCCGCTGCGGCGCATTGCGGCGATGGACGACGAGGAAGTCATCCGGCGCCTCACCCAGGTCAAGGGCATCGGCCGCTGGACCGCGGAGATGTTCCTGATCTTCACGCTCGGCCGCCCGGACGTTTTTCCGGCGACGGACCTCGGCATCCGCAAGGCCGTGCAGCGCCTTTACCGCAGCGAAACGCTTCCTGCGCCGCGCGCG
>CAYWWM010000306.1:0-4225 GCA_964461735.1 uncultured Solibacteraceae bacterium
CATCGATAGCTTGTAGAGCCTGCTCTCGGCGAGTGGAAGCCTCCTTGAGCGCGTCAAGCCCGCCGATGATCGAGCGCTCCGCTTCCGCCAATGCCGCCAGTGGGTCGTCGAACTCCTTCGGAATCGCCTTCTTCACCTTCGCCTCAATTCCACTCACTTCGTCCTGTGCTACTTGGCGGGCCTTCTCCAACTTGGCGAGCGTCTTCTCACTCTCAGCAATCTTGTCAAGTTCGGTCGTGACGACAGACGTTTCGGCGGAAATTCGTTCCTGCTCCTCTCGTTCCCTGCCTTCGAGACGTGTCTCCAGCGACGCCACGACGTCTTCGGGTGAGATGCCCTGTTCGCAGACAGGGCATTTCGTCTCAGTCGACATTGCTCTCAGATACGTGAGAGCGTCCCCGATAACTTTCGAGCGGGCTCCAAGCGCCTCGCGCTCCGTTGCGAGGGCATGGAGCCGCTTTCCCAGGTCGGTTTTCTTGATCTCAACGGCGTCTGGCTCGCCCAACGCTGCGCGCTGCGAAGCGTGGTTCCTTGTGGCCTCTTCGAGACCCTGCCGCGCGGTGATGAGCGACTTGGAAAGTCGCTGGAGATCGACGATGCGACTCGTTGCCTTGTCCACCGGTGACGCCGTTGCTCCCGCGAGGCGAAGATTCTTGGTCGTGTCCTTCGCTTTGCGGGCGACCTTCTCAAGGTCTTCAATGTCTTTCACTTCAGGCAGCAGAATGGAGTCTTGTCGGTTCTCGGAGCACGCCAGTTCGAGGCGCCCCCGAAGCGAGTCGGCGATGGAGACGCCGACTTCGAGGTTGAGCGACGATTCGTCAAAGCCAGTTTCTTGGGCGTCGCGCAGATACCTCGACCGATTCTGCTCGGCGACGCTCGCGGCGCCCGAGAGCTTGTCCGTTGCTCGCTGTTTCTTGCCCTGTATTTCGTTGACCGCATCGCGGACGACGGAGGCTGGGATCGCAGCTGCAATGTCGCGGAGCTTTTCGAGTCCGAAGAGGCGATCCAGGGCCTCGTCGCGAACGCGGGGCTCGTCAGTCAGCAGGCCGCGCACGCTTTCCTGGTGGAGGAAGACGGCCCGATAGAAGTCGTCGAAGGTGAGACCAAGAGTCCGGAAGAGGTAAGCGGTAGCCTCGTCGCCTTGGAGCTCGTCTCCATCCGGCTTCGTCACGACGAGCGTCGTGTCCCGTTTCCGGACAGCGCGCGTCCGCTCGATGACGAGCTTTCCCCCGTCCCCTACAAGTTCGAGCCGAACGCGTGCTTTTCCGCTCGGCCCGTGCATATTGACGATTTCATCGTTGGTCCGATTCTCGGGGCTCTGATACTTCAGATTCCCGAAGAGGCACCATTCGATAGCGCCGAGCGTGCTGCTCTTGCCTTTGCCGTTGGGCGCGAGGAGTAGCGTAGTATGGTCGCCGCAGTCCAGGGTGATCGCTTGGTTCACGCCCCGGAACCCTTCTGCAACCACCCGCGCGAGAGTCCATCCAACAGCCACGTCACTTCCTCCGCTTCTTCTTCGGTTTCGCAACGGCTCCGGCGACCTCCGTCATCTCCTTCGCCTCCTTCGCGGCCCGCTTCCGGGCGTCCTTAACGCGCTGGGAAATGAGTTCCTTGACGCCGTCTGGCCCCGAGTCTTCGAACGTGGCCGCGATCTCGTCCCAGAGGGCGAGCGTCTCTGGGGTCCCGTTGGCGGAACGAAGCTCGTCGGCGATAATCGCTCGGATGTCCATGGAGTCCCTCCGCCGGGGGTGGTCGGCTGACAGCCAACTATGTCCTGTCCTAATAAACGTGGGCTCCGGGTGCCTAGACTGGACGGCGCTGTCGCCAGATCCGCCTCCCCGTCTGGCGAGCGCTAGGCTGACGACTCCGTCCTGCTAACGCTGCGGCTAAGCGGCCGCGCATTAGCGCGGTCCGCTTCAGCCGCTTGTTATCTGCTGTCGCAGAAGTTACGATGCCAGAGAAACCTCCTACTTACATCCCACTGTTCTGATGGAATCAGAACCATGGATTGTCTGCCCATCCACAGTTTGTCCTGTGAGGGAGGCGGAGGTAACCCCACATACAATACCCGTGTCCTGGGTATTGAAGTGGAGGATCATGTCCGCGTCCCCATCTCCGTCGACATCCTCCAGGGCAGACTGCACCGGAGCCGCCTCGGTGCCGGTTGGACCAAAGAGGACTGTGGTTGGGTCTACGGTGGTGGCATCAAAGGTGTCAGTCGTCAGGATTGCCACCGGGATTACTCCATCGCTTCGCGGGTTGATGCTGTTCGGAAAACTTCCGGGTTTGATGTCGATGGTGACAGTCGTAACCTTACACTTGCCTGCGCTGCCCGCGTTGAAGATGGCTTGGATTTCCGAAGCCGACAGTGCGCGATCGAATATCTCCACCTCATCTACCAGGCCATTCAGGCGGAACGCCTCGGCGCGGCCGATGGTCAGCGATGCAACGGGATCGGGAATGGAGAAGGTGCTGGTGTCGGTGGCGACCTGCGCGCCATCAATGTAGAGAGCGTAGCTACTGCCGCTCCTCGTCACGGCCACGTGATACCACCGCCCCAGGATCGGGTCCCACGGCGCCACAACAGTGTCGTGCGGAAACGGGACAGGTGCCGGATCCGGACTGTTGATGTGGAATCTGAGGGCGCGAACCCCCTGCTGTTTGTCATGCCCTTGGGCGTCGAACCAGAAGATCCACTTATCCTCTCTGCCACCCCCGTTATCGTGCGCGATGAAGGGATCGCGGCCGCTGAGGCTATTAAAGCGCACCCAGAGATCGATGGTGAAGTCCTCCGTCCCGAGAGTCCAGATCGGGTCGTCGCCAACATCGATCCAGCCATTCCCGTCGAAGCTGAACGCGTCGGCTACCATGCCGGGAGCGAAGCCGGCGGATCCGACGATCGAGCCGTTCCGCGCGCCGACAATCTCGTCCGTGTTTCCGTCTCCAGGCCACCAAGCGACCATGCCCGAGGGCGGTGGAACGCAGGTTTCCTGCGCCGCTGCTTGGGGGATCGAGGTGAAGATCACGAAAAGAACTACCCCCCCCAATACCCCTTTGGTCGTTTTGCTTATGCTTTTCATGGCATTCTCCTTTCTGCCCACTTTGGGCATGGCAGATAACGGCCTCGTTTTCAGCAGCGGGCCGTGGCGCTCTTGGGGGGCAATCTATTCCATCTACCCGAAGCCGCCACGGCCCGCCTGCTGCAAAACGTTGTTAGACGGCACCCGAAATTGGAGCGTGAGGGCCGCGCCAGCAAATGGACCACGGCGATCGAGGCTGAGGCGCCGCCGGGAAGGACTGGGCTGGTGCTCCTGCGCTGCTGTATCCTGGCGCGCCGCCGCCCGGCGGCGCGGCCCGAACGCCCAGGGGGACCCTGATGGGCGAGCGCGATGGCCGCGGCGCCCGTGCGATTCCTCGGGCGACTGCTCCGTAGTTGGGATTGGCCTGCTGGAGAACCGATGGTGGAGCGGCCGCGCGCGTGCGGCGTCGGAACACCCCGGTGAAACGGCGAGTGGCGCGACGAGCGAAGGATCGAACCACGACCACCCTCGTTCTCTTGTCGTTCCTGTTCGTGGGCTGCCGGCTAACGGCTTCCGTTTCTGCTGCGGGCGACTCGCCCGCTTGCGAGGCATCCGCTCGCGCGTAGCGCGTGCGCCGCCAGGCGCACAAACGCAAGTTCCTTTAAAACGTGCGCGCCCGCCAGCAGCAAACGGGTGTTATGCGGCACTTCAGGTCGAGCGTGAGGGCCGCGCCCCCAGCTACACCTGGATCACCACACCATTCTCGCCCCGGCGCACGTGGGCCGCCACTAGGATGCGGCGCGGCCCGAACGCCAGCCACGAAAGGCGCAGCGGCGATGCCCGGCGCGAGGGCCGCCCGCGCCCCGATTACCCGGCCCCCCTCCTCGTGGCTATAAAAACCCGGTGCACCATAGCGGGCCAGGTGACTCTGGAGACCTGGCTGAGCGCGGCCCGAGCGCGGAGCGCCATCGTCCCATTAACCCTTCCTGCCCCGTGCAGCGAAACGTGGCCCCGCATCCCAGCGTTGCTTTTCAAACCAGAGTCCCGTCTTGTGGTGCCGCATAACGCTGCGGCTAAGCGGCCGCGCATTAGCGCGGTCCGCTTCAGCCGCTTGTTATCTGCTGTCGCAGAAGTTACGATGCCAGAGAAACCTCCTACTTACATCCCACTGTTCTGATGGAATCAGAACCATGGATTGTCTGCCC
>CAYWWM010000307.1:0-3636 GCA_964461735.1 uncultured Solibacteraceae bacterium
TTGTTCTGTCACAATGTCCATTGCCTGTCATCCCGAGGAGCGCAGCGACGAGGGGCCTGCACTTGTGTTCCCTATTCCCCATCCCCGTTCCCTACTATACTCTCTCACTGAGGTGCCGTATCCAGCCCGAGAGGAGCCGTGGATGTTTTCCTATTTCAATCATCTGGAATGCTCGGCGTGTTCTCGAACATTCGATAAAGACACTCTCATCAATCTCTGCCCCTGCGGAGGGCCGCTGCTGGCGCGGTACCGACTGGGGGAGGCTGCCCTCGACATGGACCGCGCGCACTTGCCGGGCCACGGTCTGTGGCGGTACCACGCCGTCCTGCCCGTAACGAGTCCCGACCGGATTGTGACGCTGGGCGAAGGCGCCACGCCCCTCTTGCGGGCCGAGCGGCTCGGTCAGCTCCTGGGTCTGAACTCCCTTTCCATTCAGAACGACGCGCTGAATCCCACGGGCGCGTTCAAGGACCTGGGTTTTTCGACGGCCATTTCGCGCGCCGCGGAGCTGGGCGTGAAGGAAGTGGCTCTCCCCTCCGCGGGCAACGCCGGAAGCGCCGCCGCGGCGTACTCGGCCCGCGCCGGCCTGCGCGCGCACGTCTTCTTTCCGAAGGACGTGCCGAAGGCGTTCCTCACGGAATGCAAGTACTACGGCGCGAGCGTCGAGTTGGTGGAAGGAAGAATCAACGACGCCGGCAAGCGCGTCGCCGAAGAGTGCAAGAAACACGGCTGGTTCGATCTCTCGACACTCAAGGAACCGTACCGCCTGGAAGGGAAGAAGTACATGGGCTACCATCTGGCGGAGCAGTTCGACTGGGAGTTGCCCGACGTCATCATCTACCCCACCGGCGGCGGGACGGGCCTGGTCGGCATGTGGAAAAGTTTCGCGGAGATGGAGGCCATGGGCTGGATGGATGCGCGGCGGCCTCGCATGGTCACGGTGCAGGCGGCGGGCTGCGCTCCCATTGTGCGTGCCTTCGAGCACGGCGCGTCCCGCGCGGAGCCGTGGCAGAACGCCGAGACTATCGCCGCGGGCTTGCGCGTCCCCGCCGCCGTCGGCGACGCGCTGATGCTGCGCGCCCTGCGCGACAGCCACGGAACGGCTGTGGCGGTCGGCGAAGAAGATATCCTGAACGGAGTGAAACTGCTGGCGGAGAATGAGGGAATCTTCGCTTCGCCCGAAGGCGGCGCAGCGGTGGCGGGTCTTCGCCAGCTCGCCGCACGCGGCTGGGTGAAGCCCGATGAGCGCGTCGTGCTCTTCAATACCGGAAGCGCGCTCAAGTACCTCGACGTGCTTGATACCCAAAGCAGTGACCAGTGACGAGTGACCAGTGACGAGCAAGCCAGAGAGTATGAGAGCAGGAGGATCTTCTTCGCTGGCCACGCCCCGGGCGACCGGCTGGCGGCCCGCGGCGCGCGCGGCGATCCCCTTGCTGGTCTGCGCTACGCTGGCGCTGGTGCCGGTCCCGCAAGGTCTCGCGGCGAACGCCTGGCTCTACTTCGCGCTCTTCGCCGGAGTGATGGTGGCGATCATCACCGAGCCGATTCCGCCGGCGGCGGTGGGGCTGCTGGGCATCGTGGCCGCAGCCATTTCCGGGACGGTGCACGACACGACCGAGGAGGCCACACGCTGGGCGCTGAGCGGCTTTTCGAACAGCACGGTCTGGCTGATCTTCGCGGCGTTCGTTTTTGCGCTCGGCTACTCGAAGTCCGGGTTGGGCCGGCGCATCGCGCTGCTGCTGATCCGGCTGCTCGGCAGGCGCACGCTCGGTTTGGGGTACGCCGTCGCGCTCGCCGACCTGGCGCTCGCGCCCGTCATGCCGTCGAACACGGCGCGCAGCGGCGGCACCATCTACCCGGTCATCCGCCACATTCCGGAGATCTACGGCTCGCGCCCGCACGACCCCAGCGCGCGGCGCATCGGCTCCTACCTGCTCTACACGGCGCTCGCGGCGACCTGCGTCACCAGCAGCATGTTCCTGACGGCGCTGGCGGCCAACGTGCTGGCCGTGGGCCTGGTCTCGGCGACCATTGACGTCACGATCTCCTGGACCGTGTGGCTCAAGGCGTTCGCGCCGGTGGGGGTCGCGCTGTTCGCGCTCCTCCCTGCCCTGCTCTACAAAATCTACCCACCGGAGATCAAGGAATCGCCCGACGCGCCGCGCTGGGCCGCTGATGAACTTCGGAAAATGGGTCCGGTGACGCGCCACGAAAAAACGCTGCTGGTCCTGGTGATCGCCGCGCTCGCCGCCTGGATCGGTGGAGCGGGCTACGTGGACGCCACGATCACAGCTATCTTCGCCGGAGTCCTGATGGTGATTCTGGGCGTGGTGACCTGGGATGACATCCTTGCCAATAAGGAAGCGTGGAACATCCTGATCTGGCTGGCGACGCTGGTGACTCTGGCGGGAGGGCTCGCCGAAACGCGCTTCGTGAACTGGGTCGGGCAGGCGCTCGCGCCGAGCTTCGCGGGCCGCGGCGCGCTCCTCTCGATCGTGCTGCTGGTGGGCGCGTTTTTCTTCCTGCACTATCTCTTTGCCGGCATGACGGCGCACGTGAGCGCGCTGCTGCCGGTGTTTCTCGGCGTGGCCGTGACCATCCCCGGGGTCACGCCGCTCGGCTGGGCGCTGCTGCTCTGCCAGTCGCTCGGTATGATGGGCATCCTGACCGCCTACGCCACCGCGCCCGCCGCCATCTTCTACGGCAGCGGCTACATCCCCGGCCGGGACTTCTGGAAGTTCGGCTTCATCCTGGGCGTGATCTTCTTCGGAGTCTACCTGGCAATCGGCGTGCCGTGGCTCGCGTACTTGGGAATCTGAATCCGCCTGCCCGATTTTTCAGTGGGCGGCCCGGCCCGTTCGGCGTTATCCTTAGCAGGAGGAGGGACCCGACAGTGCGCGATTGGCAGGAGCGGATCAGCATTCGTTCCGACGTGTGTCACGGAAAGCCGTGCATTCGCGGCACGCGGATCATGGTCTCCGTGATTCTGGATAATCTTGCCGATGGTCTCTCCGCCGAAGAGATTGTCGCTGAGTACCCGCCCGTAACGTTGGACGACATCCGAGCCGCGATCTCCTACGCTGCCAACCTGACCCGCGAAGAAGAAATACTCCCCCTGCGCTGAGTCCCATGCTTCTGAAGCTCGATGAGAATCTGGGGCGCTCCCACGTCGAGCTGGTGCGGCATGCCGGCTACCAGGCCGACCGGGTCCACGATCAAGGTCTCTCCGGCGCAAGCGATGCAACGGTATGGGAACGAGTCTGTGCCGAAGGGCGCTTCTTGATCACACTGGACCTCGACTTTGCGGACATCCGCCGATACCCGCCAGGGTCTCACCCCGGCATCTTGCTTTTGCGCCCACGCAGTCGCAGCCGCCCAGCAGTTCTCCACGTGCTACAACGAGTCTTGACCGAGCAGCAGATTGAGAATCTATCCGGCTGTATCGCCGTTGCCGACGAGACGCACAGCCGCATCCGCCGACCGCCCAGCAGGATCTGGACCGGCTTCCTGTACGAGGAAATAGAAGATTCCACTTCGGAGAAATCTCAGTGCAGCAGGAATTGAAACCCCCACCCGGCTATCTTGGTTTCTGGCCGTCGTGGGCGCATCACATCGGCGACCTGGTCTTCGGGGCCA
>CAYWWM010000307.1:3646-4224 GCA_964461735.1 uncultured Solibacteraceae bacterium
GGGCCAATGACGGAATCGTCACGACGTTTGCCGTGGTGAGCGGCGTCACGGGAGCGGCGCTCAGCCCGCGCGTCATCATCATTCTGGGCCTCGCCAACCTGCTCGCCGACGGCATCGCCATGGGCGCCGGAAACTATTTGGGAATGCGCTCCGAGCAAGAATATCAGAGCAGCGTGAAGGGGTTCGTTCGGGAAGGGCGAATCCACGCCGCCGGGCACGGGGCCGCGATCTTCCTGGCTTTCGTGCTGGCGGGAAGCGTACCGCTGCTCCCGATCATGCTGCTGCCAGAAGGAGACGCATTTCTGCTGTCGTGCGTAGCTACCGGGATGGCGCTCTTTACGGTGGGGAGCCTGCGAACGTTCGTCACGCGCGCGCGCTGGTTCGTCAGCGGACTGGAGATGCTACTGATCGGGTCCCTCGCCGCTGCAGCTGCCTATGGGGCAGGATATTTTCTGCGCGAGATCATTTGAGGTTCTTAAAATTCGGTACGGTCGGAAGTGCAGGTCCCTCGTCGCGGAGTTTTCCCTGAGCGCAGCCGAAGGGCTCCTCGGGATGACAAACCAAAAACCTACAGCACA
>CAYWWM010000308.1:0-4218 GCA_964461735.1 uncultured Solibacteraceae bacterium
TACACGCGTAAGATCGTCGGCAGCGTCAGATGTGTATAAGAGACAGACTACGTCCCGCGGTTTCAGCCCCTCACGGGGAAGCACGCCGCGGTCGCCAAATACATCCGCTCGTTTCCGCAGACCCAGGAGTTCAGGCGGCGCATCGCGGCGCTGCTCGCCTACCTGATCCCGCATTACGTCCGCGAAGGCAAGAGCTACCTGACCATCTCGTTCGGGTGCACCGGAGGCCGCCACCGCTCGGTCCTGATGGCGGAGACGATTGCCAAGAATCTGGCGGCGCGCGGGTTCCGCACCACGGTGACGCACCGCGACGTCGGGAAGTAGGGAAGGCGATAGCCAGTAGTCGGTAGTCAGTAGCCAGAGGAGGACAGGAGCGGGCTTCGGCCTGGCGGACCATGGCGCGGACCGCCGCGGCGGCGTTGCAAGTCAGCGCCAGAACCTCCCGGCCCAGCCCCCGAATCTCCTGCTCGACTTCCGCCAGCCTCGCGGGGGTACGGCCAGCAATCACCAGCCGCGCGCCCTCTGGGGCAAATTTCATGGCAATGGCACGGCCGATTCCCCGGCCGCTGCCGGTCACCAGCGCCGCTTGGTCACGGAGCGGCATGGGCTCGCTTCTCTTCTGCCTCAGATTTCACTTTCCGACAATAGCGCGCCCAGTTTCTCGAGGACCTCGACCAACCGTGCCGTAGGAAGCTGAACCGCGAATTCCGCGCGGCGCGCCAGCCAATCCAAGCTCATTAATTGATCGGAAAGAACAACCCCGCTGACCGCCAGCCCTGCCGGAATTTGAACCTCGAATGGGTAACCCTTGATCTGGCTGGTAATCGGGCAGAACAGCGCAAGACCCACTTTGCCATTATATTCGGTCGGGGAGAGGACCAGAGCGGGGCGGCGGCCCTTCTGCTCGTGGCCGGCCTGCGGTTCGAACGAGAGCCAGACGATGTCGCCTCGACGGGGCACGTATCGCGGCCGCATTACCAAACTTCCCGCCCGATCGGGGGTCCGGTGTTCACCGCGTCATGGAGGTTATCCTTGGTGATCCCGGCCAGCAGTTGGTGCAGGCGAATCCTTCGCGCGCGGATCGGCGCCGCCACCAGGCGGCCTTTCGAGACCGACAAGCGCACTGCCGTTCCCTCCTGCACGCCCACGTCTTGCGCAAACGGTTTGGGAATTCGCAGCGCCAGACTATTGCCCCACTTCTGCACCTGCACGCGCATCGGTATTCTCCCGCTTGTGCCCTCTTCCGGTTCTGTATCTACAAAGACTATACGTCGGCTGGAGGTCGAAGTCAATCCCTGTGGCGCTAGGGGGTTCCCGGGGCGGGGTGGGAAGGAACTTCGACGTTGCGGAGGAACTCGGCGTTCGCTTCCGGAAGCGTGGTATTGATGTACATCCCGGAGCCGAGCTCGAAGCCGGCGGTCTTGGTGAGCCGGGGGATGAGGGTGATGTACCAGTGGTAGTAGCGGCAATAGCGGTTCTCGCTCGGAGCGGTGCGCAGGACGTAGTTGAAATCGGGGTTGGCGAGCCCGTGGTAGAGCTTGGCCAGAATCGTGCGCAACATGCGGGCGAGGTCGGCCATCTCCGCGTCGTGAATCTCGCCGTAGGAGGCCATGTGGCGGCGCGGGTAAATCCACAAGGAGAAGGGTGTCAGCGACGCGAAAGGAAGAAAGGCGACGAAGTGGTCCGTCTGGTGCACGATGCGGGCGCCGTCGGCCAGCTCTTCCATCAAGACCTTGCAGAAGATGCACTCGCCGCTGTCATCGAAAAAGCGGAGCGCCTCTTCCACGCGGTTGCGGACGTCGGGAGGAATGATGGGCGTGGCGATGATCTGCGAATGCGGGTGCTCGAGCGAGGTTCCGGCCGCCGCGCCGTGGTTCTTGAAGATGGTGACGTTCTGGATGCGCGGATCGTTGGTGAGCGTGAAGTAGCGCTGCTTGTAGCTTTCGAGGATTTGCGCGACTTCCCCTTCCGCGAGCAGCGCGGTGGTGGCGCTGTGGTCGGGGGTTTCGATGACGACTTCATGCACGCCGACGCCGCTCACGGTGCGCTTGAGGCCCTGCGTGGTGCGGGAAACTTCGCCTTCGCTCGACAGAGCGGCGAACTTGTTCGGGATCACGCGGACCTGCCACGCGCCGTCCCGGCCGATGCGAAACGTCTCCGGGGGCGCCAGATGCTCGTTGCCCGGGCAGAACGGGCACTTCTCGACGTAGGAGGGGACGGGAGGAACGTCCCCCCTCTTCTGCACGAACTCATGCGGGCGCCGCGCCCGCTCCGTGGCGATAATCACCCACTGTTTGGTGATGGGATTCTGTCGCAGTTCAGGCATGAGAGCTTCGCTTTCTCGGGCGGCGGCAGGCCGTCCCGGCGCCAAGTTTCCCCAAGGCTTCCCCAAGGTTCACAAAGAGTAGCAAAGTAGGGGACGGGGAAACAAGGGGCGGCCGCAGGGAGCGCGCTGTCGTGGGTGGCGAAGACGTGATTTTGCTGCCGGGAAGAGTATACTATTGAAGATCGCGTTATGTAGCGCGGTCTCCGTCAGGGGACGACTTCAGTCGTGCCGCCCATGACGGAGGAGGCAACGGCTTCAGCCGCTGAGGTGAGTCGGAAAGGCTGCCGGCCCATACCCATCGGCCTGAGAACAACTTCCCTCAGGGGCTAAAGCCCGTGGTTCTTTGGCCCCCTTTCGGCATGGCTGAAGCCATGCCCTCACGACCCTCTGCCGCGATTTATTGTGCGACACTCAGTAAGGAAACGCGCGGGAACCGCGCGAGCGGAATCTTCCACGCAAGGGAGCGCCATGGCAAAGAAATTGTCTCGAAACAAAGTATCCGAATGGAACGCATTGGATCGCCGCAACTTCTTCCGGATTGCGGCAGGCGGAGCAGCGGTTGCGGTGTCGAACCTGCGGTCCGCCGCCCAGCAGAACGGGGGGGCGGAGGAAGCCGCGCACGAGGTCGAAGTGCTGACCACCGACCGCACCGGCTCCGATTTCATGGTGGACGTCCTGAAGTCGGTCGGGTTCGAGTACGTCTGCTCGAACCCCGGATCGAGCTTCCGGGCGATTCAGGAGTCGCTCATCAACTACGGCGGAAACCGCAGCCCGGAGTTTCTCACCTGCTGCCACGAGGAGTCCTCCGTGGCCATGGCGCACGGCTACTACAAGATCGAAGGGAAGCCGCTGGCGGTGCTGGCCCACGGGACCGTCGGGTTGCAGCACGCCTCAATGGCGATTTATAACGCCTACTGCGACCGCGTGCCGGTTTACGTGATCCTCGGGAACTCCCTGAACGCGGTCACGCGGCGGCCCGGCGTCGAGTGGGCGCACAGCGTGCAGGACGCCGCGGCGATGGTGCGCGACTACACCAAATGGGACGATGTGCCCGTCTCGCTGCCGCACTTCGCCGAATCCGCCGTGCGCGCCTACAAGATCGCCCTGACGCCTCCGATGATGCCGGTGGTGCTGGTCGCCGACACGGACTTGCAGGAGGAGCCGATCCCGCAAGGCTCGCGGCTGCGCGTGCCGAAGCTCACGCTGTCGTCGCCCCCGCAGGGAGATTCGGGAGCGGTGGCCGAGGCGGCGCGGCTGCTCGTGGCGGCCGAAAATCCCGTCCTGGTGGCGGGGCGCCTGGCGCGCACGCCGGCGGGAATCGAGCTGCTCAAGGAGCTCGCCGAGACGTTGCAGGCGCCCGTGATTGACCAGGTCGGCCGGATGAATTTCCCCACCCGCCATCCGCTCAACCACACGCATACCCGAGGGCTGATTGCCAACGCGGACGTAATCGTCGGACTCGAAGTGTGGGATTTCTGGGGCACGGTGAACACCCTGCGCGACCAGTTGCACCGCACGTCGCGATCCGTCGCAAAACCCGGCGTGAAAATGATCAGCATTTCGGCGGCCGATCTCCACACCAAGAGCAATTACCAGGACTTCCAGCGCTTCACGGAAGTGGACGTTTCGATCGCGGCCGACGCCGAGGCGACGCTGCCGTCCCTGATCGAGGCGGTGAAGCGGCTCATCAACGCGGACCGCAGGCGAGCGTTCCAGGACCGCGGCGCGAAGCTGGCGGCGGCGCACCAAGCCACGCGCGAACGCCTCCGCACGGAAGCGAGCTACGGCTGGGACGCCAGCCCGGTGACCACGGCTCGTTTGGCGGCTGAGGTATGGGCGCAGATCAAGGACAAGGACTGGTCCATGGTGTCGGCGGCGACGCTGACGAATGG
>CAYWWM010000309.1:0-4204 GCA_964461735.1 uncultured Solibacteraceae bacterium
ACTTTGGGCGCCAACGGCAGCGGCCCAAACGACAACGGCGCGGGCCACGCCGTGATCCGGACGTCGTGGCTCTACGGCTTGCATCGCACGAACTTCGTCGAGGCAATCCTGGCGCAAGCGCTGGCGCCGCAGCCGAGCATCGCAGCCGTAGCGGACCAGATTTCGAGCCCCACCTGGACGCTGCACCTGGCGCGGAAGATCGCCGAACTCGCCGGCACGTCCGCGCGCGGCGTCCTGCATGTCGTCAACGCGGGCGCGTGCACCCGCCAGGAGATGGCGCAGGACATCGTGGATCTGGTCGGGCGCCCGCTGCGGGTCGGCGCGACGTATTGGAAGAAGCTCAACCGGCCGGCGCGGCGTCCGGCGTACTCGGCGCTCGGCGGTTCGAGTCTGGAGGCATGGGGTTTGCTCCCGCTGCCGCACTGGCGCCAGGCGCTCGAAGAGTACTTGCGTCTGCGGGGGGTCATTGCGCCCGCTGACACCGGCAGAAAAATATCGGAAATGAGTGAAGACAGATGATTGACTCAGCAGTAGGATTCCCTTACTATTCGGCAAGGGGGCGGTTTAGCAGTAGGACTCGGCGTCAGTGTGTTGGGGTGTTTCGATTGAGCCTATTGGACCTGGGACGATCAGGTAAGGGGGGACCGTCGTTTGGCTGGGGTGAATGCTGGGGAGGGAAGGTATTTGGGTCGGTTTCTTCTGGCCAGGCAATCCTAATCTTGTCACGGTTCCGGGATGGAGAAAAGACATGAAAAGTAGGGTGGGGCGGATGGGCCGCTGGTGCTGCGGCTTGGCATTCTTGTGGGCGATGGCGCAGTCGGCGGCCGCCCAAACGACCAATTATTTCTTCCCGCATCTGTCCGTGGGTTCCACGGGGGCGGGCACGTTCCAGACCACCCTGACTTACATCAACTACTCGCCCCAGGCGGTGACCTGCACGACGAATTTTCTGTCGGACTCCGGGGCGCCGCTGCTGGTGCCCTTCGGCGCAACGACGGTTTCCAGCCGCACCGACACCATGGCGGCGGGAGGATCGGTCCACGTGGAGACCACAGCCGCCGCCAATGCTCCTCTGAGCCCCGGCTGGGCGCGCGCCACCTGCTCCGGCCCGGTGAAGGCCAGCCTGCTGTTTCGTCTGTACAGTGGGACGACCCCCGTGGGCGAGGCCGGAGTCAATGCTACGACTACTCCCGTGACCCAGTTTGTCTCGTTCGCGGAGAGGAAGGCCGGCGCGTTTGGCACGGGCGTCGCCTATGCCAACCCTTCCACGCAATCAGCCCTGATCACGTTTACGGCCCGCGACTCCAACGGGCAGACGCTGGCTACAACCAGCAGGAATTTGGGGCCCGGAGGGCACGACGCGAGGGGCGTGAGCGAACTGTTTAGCGGCGTCAGTTTTACGGGTTCTGTCCTCATCAGCTCCACCGTGGCGATCGTCAGCCTCTCGCTTAACTTCGAAGCCGACCCCGTATTTTCCTCGCTGCCGCCGAGCGAGATCGGCGCTCCCTCGGCGGGGCCGTTCGAGTACAACCTGCCCCATCTGGCCGTAGGTGCTCGGTGGCAGACCACCCTGACTTATATCAATGTCTCGAACCAGGCGGTGAGCTGCACGACGAATTTTCAGTCGGATTCCGGAGGGTCGCTCGCGATTCCCTTCGGCGGGGCGCCGGCTTCCAGTCGTACCGACAACCTGGCGGTCGGGGGATCGGTTCACGTGGAAACCACGGCCGATGTAAACGCTCCGCTGAGTCCCGGCTGGGCGCGGGTCCTCTGCAACGGTGAGATCAAAGCCAGCCTGCTGTTTCGTCTGTACAGTGGGACGACCCCCGTGGCCGAAGCCGGAGTCAATGCTTCGGCGACTCCCACGAGCAAGTTCGTCTCCTTTGCGGAGGTGGGAGGAGTCGGAAAGTTTGGCACCGGCGTCGCCCTGGCCACGGCATTCCCCTTCTTCCCGGTCGTTTGCACCGTGAGCGCCTTCAACCAAGCGGGCACGCGGGTCGTCGCCCCAGCGGGGGTGCTGCTGTTTGGGCCCTCGGCAACGCTCCATACGGCGTTCAATCTGGGCGGACCGGGCGGAGCGTTCACGGCCGCGTTTGCCGCGGCGGGAATCACCAGCTTTGTCGGTTCGATTCACGTCGTTTGCAGTCCGCCCGTGGTCGTCAGCTTGCAGCTCAATTTCGAAGCCGATCCCGTCATTTCCTCGCTGCCGCCGGGGGATCTCGATTCGGCTACTCTGCTGGCAGGCCCATAGGTCCATCCCTCATGGCATCCAGCTGTCCGCCTCGGAGGGCAATCGTGATGGCGGGATGCCTGCTCGCCCTCGCGCCCGGCCCCGCGCCGGGGCAGTCAGCCGACTTCCGTCCCTTCGTGGAAGGAGAGCGGCTGGTCTACCGGCTACTGTGGCCGAGCGGCCTGCCCCTGGGAGAAGCGGTCTTTGAGGTCACCCCGCAGGGCAACGAGCTGCATTTTCGAGCCAGCGTCGAAGCGAGCTTGCCGCAGAACCGGTTCAACAGCACCTTCTCCGCGGTCGCTGCGCGCGAAAAACTCTGCTCGCTCCAGTTCCACCAAAAACTCGAAGAGGGGTCCCAGAGCTCCGAAGAGGCCTTGGAGTTTGACCAGGCGGCGCACCGCGTCCGTCGCATCCGCGGCCGGGACGCCACCACGGCGCCGATTCCGGAATGCGCCCGCGACCCGTTGACGTTTCTCTATTACGCGCGCAGCCGCCTGGCCGCGGGCGAGCCGGTCGAACCGGGCAGCCTCCATTATGGAAGGGAATCCCCCGCGCAACTCGCGCCGGGCCGCGCCGGGACGGTCGAGGTCGGCGGCGCGCCTCGGCCGGGCGAAAAATTCACGCTCCGCTTTGCCGCCAGAAATCGCGATCGAACCCTGGAAATCTGGTTTGCCCCCGACGCCACGCGCATTCCGCTGCGGTTCACGATCCCCACCTCGCTTGCGGATTTCAAGGCTGAACTGGAATAGAAGTGAATGTGATTCCTGGTGAGTGAATCGTTGGATAAGGGAAAGGCATTCAAGATCCGCGCGTGGTTCCGTGCGACATCGGTTTCGATCTCGCCGTCTCCTACGAGGACCGCGCGGGCGTCGTCTACCGCGACCGTCTCGGCAGCCGGTATGGAGCCCAACCGCTGGCCGCTCTGCCCTCCGGCGCCGCCTCCGTCTCGGCGCGCGACTTCGACACGACGACTGGACCGATCTCGCCGTCCGGCGGACTTCGGTCAGTACCCCGCTTCTGAAAAGACTCTGGCGGAGAAGCGCGCCGACTACTTTGCGGCTGGAACTCTTGTGGTGTGGGATGTGGATTTGATGAGCCAGGATGTAAGGGGGCTACCCGGTGTGTGGAGCTCTTTGAACCCAGGCGTAAACGCCTGGGCTACGGAAAAACGACGCTGCCGATGTCTCCAGCTCGAAATCTCATGAATAGTCCAGGTTCAGTCCTGCCGACCGAGTCCGGCCAACGGAGCGCTTCCGCGCCGCTCCCAGGAAGTCTTGCCACAGTTCTATCTTTTCTGCTCATTCAGGCGCTCCCGCAAGTAATCCTCGCAGTTGACCTGTTCCATAATCAACCAGTCGGGCCGCAGCTCGTAGTTCTTCTTCCCGCCCCAGGGCCGGGTGTACGCCTCCGGGTCCTCGAAGCGGAAGCTGACCTCCATCGTGTTCGGGTTGAGGCGCCGGAAGCGCTCCTCATAGCGCAAGGCGGCGGTGAGCGGCGAGCCGAGGCCGTCGAGCCAGAGCTCTTCGCGCATCCCGACGGTGTCCACGATCAGCGTCTCGCCGTCCCAGCGGCCCACGGAGTGCCCCATGAAGGTGGGAGAAAGGCCCGCCGGGTGGCCGCGCCCGTCGGTATGGATCATGCGGCGCTCGTGCTGGAATTCGTAGAGAATCACAACCCGGTTGGGGGTTTGAACGATCTCGAAGGGGCGGTTGAGCGTGAGCTGGCGCGGCGGCCCGGTGGGATAGCAGACCTGCACCGGGTCCATGAAATCCAATCCCTGCTCTTCCGGCGTCGTCACGCCGAAGCGGACCGCTTCATATTTCTGCTTGGCCCAGGCTGTCATCTCCGGGCGGGTGAAAAAGTCGGTCCGGCCGCGCGGTGTCCAGACACCCGACAGGTCGCGCGCCCCGGCCGGCGTCTGGGCGAAGAGAATGGGTGAGACAGCGACTGCTGCCGCCAGCGCAGCAATCGAGT
>CAYWWM010000310.1:0-4201 GCA_964461735.1 uncultured Solibacteraceae bacterium
TCGAGCGTGGCCGTCAAATACCCGTTCTCGTCGAGATTGCCCAAAATCGCCTCGATCGCGCCTTCCAAGCGCGGGTCTGCCAGGCTCATGGTCAGTTGCCACTGCAAGTGGTCTATCAGCGTGGTCGGGCTGGAGAGGAAATTCTCAAACGACGGAAGCTCCACCGACTCGGACTCGCTGGTTCGGTAGCCCGGATCGAGGTAATCATCGAAAAAAGACCCGAAGTCAATGTCGTCAAACGGGTCGGCGGCTGCTTCGGCCCTGGCGGGGATGGGATCCGGAAGTTCGACCCCTGGTTTATCCGCGACGGGGAGGTCCATCGGCGGGGGGGCGACTTCGAGGTCCAGGTCCCCCAGGCCGTCTTCGGCTCCGTTCGATTTCAGGACTTCGAGGATTTCCTGGTCGGCAGACCCCGTCTCCCGGTCTTCGGCATCCGCCAGCTCCTCCGCGGAGAGATCGCCGTCGTCCAGGAACTCCTCCAGGACCGGATTTTCGACCATTTCCTGGTTGATCATCTCCTTGAGTTCCAGCTTATTCAACGCCAGCACGCTGACCATCTGGACGAGGCCGGGCGTCAGAATCTGCTTCTGGGCGACGCGGAGATGGAGGCGGGGTTGCAACGTGCCCATGGCGCTCAGTGCTCCAGAACGAAACTTTCTCCCAGATAGACCCGCTTGACCTCGGGGTCCGAGCCCAGCTCGCTGGGGCGGCCGTCGCGGAAGATTCGGCCGTTGTTGATGATGTAGGCGCGGTCGGTTACCTTGAGCGTCTCGCGGACGTTATGGTCGGTGATCAGCAGGCCGATCCCGGAATCCCGCAACTGCGCGATGAGCCGCTGAATGTCCAGGACCGCAATCGGGTCAATCCCGGAGAACGGCTCGTCCAGCAGGATGAAATGCGGGGAAGTAACCAGCGAGCGGGCAATCTCGACGCGCCGGCGCTCGCCGCCCGACAACATATAGCCGCGATTGGAGCGGACCGGACCCAGGCCGAACTGTTCGAGCAGCGTTTCGAGGCGCTCCCGGCGCTCCCGCCTGGATAAAGAAAGAGTTTCCAAAACGGCCAGCAGATTTTGCTCGACCGTCAATTTGCGGAATACGGAAGGCTCCTGCGGCAGGTAGCTGATCCCCAGCCGCGCCCGCTGGTACATGGGCATTCGCGTCAAGTCCATGCCGTCCAGTACGATACGGCCTGCATCCGGCGGCGTAAGCCCCACCATGATGTAAAACGTGGTGGTCTTGCCCGCCCCGTTCGGCCCCAACAGCCCGACCACCTCGCCGCGACTGACTTCGAGCGAAACGTCGTCCACGACCTTGCGGCCTTTATAAGTTTTGGTTAGCTCTTCGGTTTGGAGCATAGGTTCCGGTATCATCCAAGCCGGCTTGCTCCTCGGCGGGAAGCCTTCTACGCAGAAGGCCACTTCGGAAAAGAGCGTTGCTTTACCGATGCACCTGCCGCCGGGTTTCTGCGGGGAGGCCCGGCTCACCTTCCACAAAAATCCTATCATCGCCCATCCGGTAAGTCAATCGAACCCCCTGCGTGCTGCCCCGCTGCGGGTCCGCGACGGTCGCCGGCTTGCCGACCAGATGGACCCGAGCGTCCCCTGGAAAATATTCCGCGCGGTCGGCGGTGGCTCGCCGTCCGGAATCCTGGATCACCACCTCCCGCGTGGCCACGGCCCGTTCGATCCGCCCGGAGTCGGTGACCGACGCACCGGCGGCGGGAGGACCCAAGAATATTTCGAGCTCTCCCGAACGCACCGTCGCCGATGCGTTTCTCATTCGCACCTCGCCGCGATAGGTGGCTCTGTGTTCGTTCTGTTGATAGAGCAAGTGCTCGGAGCGGACCTCGGTCGGCTCGGCTCCATCTGGTCTCACCGAACGGTCCGATGCCGATCCTTTGGCGTTTCCGGAAGGGAGTTGATGGAAAACGCTATAGACCTTGCCTCGGGCCTCCAAGTGCCTCTGCCGGCGGTCGAGCGACACCCAGGCGGCATCGAGCAGGCTGTTTCCTTGCCAGAGCCGGACACGGCCCTGGTACTCGGCCTTTCCCGCCGTCGAATCGTAGCGCAGGCGCTCGGCCACGGCGTGAACCGGCAGAGAATTGGACGCCCCCGGCTGCGCGGAAGGAGTGTGGGTCGTCGAGACATTCCCCTCGGCCTGCACGTTGCCCGTGCGATTGTCGAGTGCGATCCGGTCGGCGGAGAGCTTCCCCGAGGCGTTCCACACGGCGGCCTCGCCGTGCAGGATGATCTCTTCCCCCTCGGCAGCGTACTCGGCTCGGTCGGCGCGGGCCTGCTTGTCAGAGTCTCGATACTGATAGTGGCCTGATTGCTCGATCCGGGCAATCGTACGCGCGCGCGGGTCGAGACGCGCGGTCAAATGATCGCTCGTCGAAACCCTCAGCCAGGAGGACCTATTCGGGGGACCAACATTGACTCGCACGTTTCGTTCCGCGGCAAACTGCGTGAGATTCCCCGCCGCATCAAAGGCCATATCGAACGTTTCCCCCTCGACTCGCCATTGGTCTTCGCCGGGGCTGAACGGAACCAGTTCCAAGGTCGGGCGGGAACGGGCCACGATCTGACGGACCGTCTGCCCGTCGGGGGCCATGACCACCTCGATCTGCTGCGCGGCGAGAGTCTGTGTTCCGGCTCCCAAAGTGGGCCGCTGGAATGCTCGCTGGCCCCCTTCCGAGCCTGCGGACGACGGGGGCGCATCGTGGAGAACCATCCGCGCCTCCTGATTGGCGAAAATACGGCTGAGCGAGCCTTCGGCCGTGAAAGTGAGCTCGGCGAGCTGCGCACGTCCTTCCTGCTGGGAACCCCCGGAGGCGGATGTCGCGGACGCCCACGCGACGTCCCCGTGGAGGTCGAGCGTCTGGAGCTTGCCGTCGTCCGACAGTTCGAGGGAGCCGCGCCGGGCGCGGATTTCGGACGTTCGGTCGGGGCTGCGATCCACGCTCGTCAAGCCCCCGTCGAGGCGCACGCGGCGGGCCTGGCGCCGCTCATCGAGGAGGATCTGCGCGTCCCCACCGGCCTGGATGCTTCGTGTCCCACGGACCACCTCCACCGGCGCGCCCAGGTGGATTGAAGACTGCCCCTGTTGGAAGACCAGGCTGGCGGCGCGAATCTCGGTAACGGCTTCGCTGTTGCCGTCTTGCAAGGCAAGCAGCACCGCTGAGCGCAGATTCAGATATTGAGACTGCGGGTCATAGGCGGCGCCCCGGGCCGAGCCTTTCCCTCGCGCAAACGAAAACCGAACCTCCTGGTCGGTGGTGGCGATCCCGGTGTTCTGGTCGAAGGAAAGGCCCGTGGTCACGATCGTAACGGAGTCCGAGCCGCCCTTGCCTTGCTCTTCCTGTTCCCTGTTGCCTGTCGTCTCCGCCGGGGGAATCCCGAGATGCATGGTCACTTCGCCGGAGATGGTCAGCATCCCCGTGGACGGGTCGAACTCGGCTTCCGGGGTCTCGATGCGGTCACGCCGCTCGCCCTGCTTGCCGTAGAGGAGAATGGAGGCGCCGCGCAGGACAACCTTGTTTTCAAAATGGGTGACTTCCTGGGCCTCGACCGTGTAGAGCGTGCGATCGCCGAGCGTCTTCGAGAGGGAAAACGCCTGGGTCTGCTGGCTGACTTGCGGCGCGATCCGGTGTGGGGCCGGACGCGGCTCGGCGCGCTCCCGAGTGCGCGGCCGAAAACTCGAGAGCGTCGCCCCCAGCACCGCCGCGATCCCCGCCAGCACCAGCCAGCGCCACGGCCGCGGATTGAAGCGAAATGGCATCGGGTCCCACGCCCAATATAGGCGCGGTGGAAAGGCAAGTCAAACGGGGCAGAAAAGGTGTCAGGTGCCAGGTGCCAGGTTCTAGGTCCTTCTGCGTAATCTGCGAAATCTGCGGATAGGGTTTTTCTGGCTTCTTGGCTTCTGACTTCTTGACTACAATGGACCGTTCGACCGGAAACGATGGCGAGGTGCGCATGGACCCGAATTTGGGAAACAAAGTGGCGGTGGTGACGGGAGGGAGCCGGGGGATCGGGTTTGCGATTGCCGAGGCCTTGGTGCGCCACGGGGCGCGCGTGGTGATCGGCTCGCGGAACGCCGCCGACCTGGCGCGCGCGGCGAACGCTTTGAACGAGCTCGCGCCCTCCCATGCCGAGGCGGTGATGACGGACGTGCGCGAGTACAAACAGGTGGAGCGGATCATG
>CAYWWM010000311.1:0-4197 GCA_964461735.1 uncultured Solibacteraceae bacterium
ACATTGCCTTTGTTTCCTCCCCCAATACCGTTCCTGCCCTCTACGCCCGCGGGCGGCCCGAGGCAGTCCTTCGAGAAATTCCTTCCGGGCGAGAAATTCCTTCCCGGTTCAAACGATTACGCTCCGCCGCGGCCCCCAAAGAATGGATCCATTCCCGCTGCTCGGGGGTTTCCGGCACCGGCATGCGGCGGGCGCTGCTGACGCGTTGGATCGCTTCCGCCGGGGTCAGGCCGTTCTCGATCAGCAGCCCAGCCGCGATCAGCGAGGAGCGGCCGATTCCCTGGCGGCAGTGGATGGCAACCTGGTTCCCGCCCGTCAGCTCGCTGTCCAGCTTGCCGATCAGCCTCGATACACCCGCATTGGATCCCGGCACGCTTCGATCCATGATCGGCAAGGAATAATAACGAATCCCGTTCGCGTTGCATTCGTTCGGTTCCCGTTCCAACTCCAGCTCCGACACCTCTTCCGGGGTGAGCAAGGAAACAACCGCGTCAATTCCCGCTTTGCGCCAGGCCCGGATCTCGTTTTCCAGCCACCCCCCTCCGCGAGGGCGCGTTGCGATCGCCAAGCGCCCCGGCCAGGGACCATCTATCCAATAAAAATCGGTCAACATCGTGTCAGGAATCAGTCTTGGGCACGATTTGTCGAGGCAGGGAGTCCACATCTACGCCCCGTCCGCGAAGAATGAAGATTCGGTGATGCCCATCCAATACCGTGCCATCCGGTCTTACTTTGAGGCAATCCTTCTGCCCGGGTTCCCGTGTCATCTGAATCTGTTGGGTCGTAAGTCTTTCCAGTTCGGCCAGCTTCACCTTGTTCAATAGCTCGTCGGAGTGCAGGAACTTGAGAGCTGGATTCCGCAAACGCTGCCTACTTCGAATATAATTCGACAACGAGCTGCTCTTGAATCGGCAGGGCAATCTCCTGCCGCTGCGGACTCGACAAGATTTTGGCGCGCAGGTTCTCGCGGTCGAGGTCAATCCAGCTCGGAACAGTTTGGTGGCCGGTTGTCTGGCGGTTGGCGAGCAACGCCGGCATCTCGCGGCTGCCGGAGCGGACCTCGACGACATCGCCCGGCTTGACGAGAAACGACGGGATGTTCACCTTGCGCCCGTTCACCTGGAAATGGCCGTGGCGGACAAACTGCCTCCCCTGCGGGCGCGAGGTTGCCAGACCCATGCGATACACCACGTTGTCGAGACGCCGCTCCAGGAACTGGAGCAGGAGCTGTCCCGTAATGCCTTTGCGGACCGCGGCGGTTTCGAAATAGCGCCGGAACTGGCCTTCGAGGATTCCGTAGACGCGGCGCAGCTTCTGCTTTTCCCGGAGCTGCAGGCCGTAGCCCAGCAGCCGGGGACGGCGGTCCTTGCCGTGCTGCCCGGGCGGAAAGTTGCGGCGCTCGATGGCGCACTTATCCGTCTGGCAGCGCTCCCCTTTGAGAAACAGCTTCATGCCTTCCCGACGGCACAGCCGACAAACCGGATCTTTGTAACGAGCCAAACCTTCCTCCTTAGCCGCTCCTTACGATCGGGCGCCGGGTGGCGCCGCGAGTCCTTGCTCCTGCGGGGCCTCACACTCGTCTGCGCTTGGGCGGGCGGCAGCCGTTATGAGGGATGGGAGTCACGTCTTTGATGGACTTGACCTCGAGGCCAGCCGAGGCCAAGGCGCGGATTGCCGATTCGCGTCCCGAGCCGGGGCCTTTCACGCGCACCTCCACCAACCGCATGCCGTGGTCCCGCGCGCCGTTGGCAGCGTGCTGGGCCGCCTGCTGGGCGGCGAACGGCGTGCCTTTGCGCGACCCGCGGAACCCCAGCGATCCAGAGCTCGACCAGGACACCACGTTTCCGTTCGCGTCCGAAATCGTGACGATCGTATTATTGAACGTCGCCTGAATGTGCACGAGCCCCACCGGGACGTGCTTCTTCTCCTTCTTCTTGAAGGTCTTTTTCTTGCCCTTCTTTACCTGTTCTTTAGCCATTCGCTCTGCGCGCCCCGATCCTCCGCCGCCGGCTTTCCCGGAGACAGATGCCAGTTGCCTGCCCCCCGCTGCTTACGTCTTCGCGGAGGCTTTCTTCTTGTTGGCGACCGTTCCCTTCCGCGGCCCTTTGCGGGTGCGGGCGTTGGTGTGGGTCCGCTGCCCTCGTACGGGCAGATTGCGCCGGTGCCGGCCGCCGCGGTAGGAGCCAACCTCGATGAGCCGGCGGATGTTCATTGAAATTTCCTTGCGCAACTCGCCCTCGACGGCGCCTTCCTCCTCCAGGATTTTGCGGATGCGGGTAATTTCTTCATCCGTCAAATCCCGCACTTTCTTGTTGGGGTCAATGTTGGCCCGATGCAGCACGGAATTCGACCGCGTCCGGCCCACGCCGTAAATGTAGGTCAAGGCGATCTCGGCCCGCTTCTGCACGGGCAAGTCCACTCCCACGATGCGTGCCATGCGTCCTCCTATCCCTGGCGCTGCTTGTGCTTCTTGATCACGCAGATCACACGCACCACTCTGCGGCGGTGGATGATCTTGCACTTATCGCAAATTTTCCGAACCGACGCCCGTACTTTCATTTCGAACCCTCCCGGCCCGCCGAGCCGCCGTGGCGCTCACGGACGCGTCAGAATCCATGGACCGTTGCTGGTGACGACGACGCAGTGCTCAAAGTGCGCCGAGTAGCCGCCGTCCTCGGTGACGGCGGTCCACTTGTCCTTGAGAATCTTCGCGCCGGGCTTGCCCGTATTCACCATCGGCTCAATCGCCAGGACCATTCCTTCCTTGAGCGAAGGGCCGTGTCCGGCGGAGCCGTAATTGGGGACCTTCGGGTCCTCGTGGAGCTGCGTCCCAATGCCGTGACCGACGAAGTCGCGGACCACTGAATATCCGTGAGATTCGGCGTGCTCCTGAACGGCGGCCGAAATGTCTCCCACGCGGGCGCCGAGCCGCGCCCGGTCAATCGCTCGTTGCAGCGATTCCTGCGTCACCCGGAGCAGTTGATCGAGCTCGGGCCGGATGGTTCCCACCGGAACGGTGACCGCCGAGTCGCTGTAATAGCCTTCGAGCTGCACGCCCACGTCAATCTTCAGGATATCGCCCTCCTGCAAGATTCGCTTCCGCGAAGGGATGCCGTGGACGATTTCGTCGTTGATGGAAGTGCAGAGCGCGCACGGGTAATCGTAGAGCCCCTTGAACGCGGGGCGCGCCCCGCTCCCGGCAATGCGTTGTACGGCGAACTCCTCCAGTTCATAGGTGGAGATTCCCGGCTGCACGCGCGCCTGCAACTCCTGCAACAGCTCCCAAACCACCAAACCGGCTCGGCGCATCTTTTCGAGTTCGAGCGGCGATTTGCAGACAATCATTGCCGGGCCACCCGCATCAGCTCCGCCGTAATCTGCTCCGGGGTGCGGTCCGCGTTCACCTCGACGAAGCGTCCCTGCGCCCGGTAATATTCAATCAAGGGCGCCGTGCTAGCCTCGTAGGCCGAAAGCCGCTCCCGGATCGCTTCCTCCCGGTCATCGGGCCGTTGTTGCAAGGCGGCGCCGTCATCGTCACAGACGCTGTCCTTCAAGGGGGGCTGTGAGTCGAGGTTGTAGGTTCGCTGGCAGACCGGACAAATCCGTCGTCCGCCGAGACGCTTCACAATGACAGTATAGCTAACCCCCAGATTCACCACAAGCGGCGCCCCGCAGTTCCTTTCCCGCAGCAGCTCTTTCAGGGTCTCCGCCTGCCGCAGCGTGCGCGGATACCCGTCCAGGAGAAACCCGGCGGCGCAGTCCGGTTCCGCGAGGCGCTCCCGAACCATTTTGTCCACCACGTCGTCGCTGATCAATTCTCCGCGCTCCATGAGCCCCCGCGCGGTCCGCCCGAGCGAAGTCCCCCTTTCGACGTGCTCCCGGAACAGGTCGCCCGTCGAGATATGCGGGATCGCAAGACCTTGGGCCACGAGGCGCGCCTGCGTTCCCTTCCCGGCTCCCGGAGGTCCCAGGAACACCAGAGCCAACGGATTGGGGCGGTTATCTTGGTTCATTGCAGACCCTCGTTTCCGACCAGCGGAGAGCACACCCGGACAGAGGATGGCCTGCGAGGCGCTTCCGCCACGTCCACCCGGATTGGGGCAGGCTCAGGCTGCTCAGGCTTCTCAGCTTTCAATGATCTCCGCTTTCCCTCCGGCCCGGACGATCTTTTCCCGGGCGGAGCGGCTGAACTGATGG
>CAYWWM010000312.1:0-4193 GCA_964461735.1 uncultured Solibacteraceae bacterium
TCAGGCTCGACTCGATGAGAATCGCCGAAGCGACGCCGAAGCTCGCCGCCACCAAGACCGGGGCGATGCCGTTCGGCAGGATGTGGCGGAAGATGATGCGCCAGTCGGAAACGCCGAGGCCTTTGGCCGCGAGCACGAATTCCTGATCGGCGAGGCGCAGAAACTCGCCGCGCACCAGGCGGGCTTCCGTGACCCACCCGGTGATCCCGATGACGATCATGATGTTAAAAATGCTCGGCTGCAAGAAGGCGAGGACGGCGAGGATCAGGAAAAAGGCGGGGAAGCAGATGACGATTTCGATGACACGCGAGAGCGCCAGGTCCACCCAGCCGCGAAAGTAGCCGGCCATGGTGCCCACCAGAATGCCGATCACCACGTAGATGGCGACCGCCACGAACCCCACCGAGAGCGAAATGCGGGAGCCCCAGATCATGCGTGTCAGCAGGTCGCGGCCGTTGCCGTCGGTGCCCATCCAGTAGCGGGAGCCCGGCGGGAGATACTTGTCGGCGAGATGGTCTTCGTTGATTCCGAAGGCGACCGGAGGAAACAGGGCCAGGCGCGCCATGATGCCGCCCCCGAGAATCTGGCTCTTGTAATCGAGCGTGTCGAACACGTTCTGCCCGCCGCTGCGCAGAACGGCGAGCAGAGTCGCGGCCAGGAAGACCGCCAGGACGGCATGCTGCCAGTCCTCGCGCCACGCCGCAGGCAGGAGCCGGCGAATGCGCGGCAGCAAGGGCAGCAGAACGGCAAGGGACAGGAAGAAGATATCCATCGGCGTCAACGCGGCGAAGACGGGGAAATAAAGTTTTTCCTCGAACGTCACCGCCGCCGGGTCGAACTCGCGGGAAATGGCCTCGGAATTGGTTTCGAGCGTCGCCACGCTCGCAGCGATCGCCGCTTGATCGGCGGACGCGGCGGAGGCGGCGGTCTGGTAGGCGGCGAGATACTCGCGGAGGCGCGCGGCGTCTCCATCCGAGAGCTGCGAGGCAAGATATTCGAGCTGCCGCTCGACGGTAAGAAGCCGCTGCGGGATCGGGCGAGCCATCTCCGGGTTCGGGGTTTGCTGCAGCTCCCGGAACGCGGCGACGAATTCGGGGTGGCCGCCGAGTTTCCATTCCTCGAAGCGGTCCCCGTACAGCGTCTGGAACGAGCCGATAAGAACCACCGGGCGGTTATTGGCCAGGAACGGGGCGGCGATGGCGATCAGGAACAAGATCACGACGAAGACCAGCGAAGCCACGGCCAGGCGGTTGCGCCGGTACTGGCGGATCACCAGGTCCCAGTAGCTTTCGCCCTGGGGGGACTTGGGGCGAGGCGCCGCCTCAGGTTTGGGCTCAGTCATGGCAGCCTTTCTCGTTGCATTCCATATCCATTCGGTCTAAATTGGAAACATGGCCGAGCTCAAGCTAGATCATCCGGTTCCGATGACCGACGAAGAGGACAAGGCGACGCTCGCCGCCATTGATCGAGCCATCCAAGCTGCCGATGAAGGCCGCGTTGTATCTATCAAACAAGCTCGCCAACGCATCCAAAAGTGGCTTTCAAAATCCTCTTCACCGAAGACGCGCTAATTGATCTTGAGATCATCCTCGATTACATACGTGCCGATGATCCCGAGGCTGCCGCGCGTTTTGGTACCGCCCTCCTCAATCACACGGAACTGTTAGCGACCTTTCCCCATATCGGCGCACCCGTGAAACAGAGAAAAGGGGTTCGCAAACTTCTTCATAGCCCCATCCGCATCTATTACCGGATCCACGAGACGAAGCAGCTCCTCGAAATTCTTCATTTCTGGCATACCGCGCGTCGGGAGCCGAACTTTTGACTTTTTGACTTACTGCGCCTCCAACGAGATGGTGGGATTGACCAGCGCGTAGCAAATGTCGGAGAGCAGCAAGCCGATCAGCGTCAGGAAGGCGGCGATGGTCGAGATCGCCATCACGACCGGATAGTCGCGCGAAAGGATGGCGTCAAAGCCCAGCGCGCCCATGCCGGGAATCGTGAAAATGCTTTCGATGATGACGCTGCCGCCGAGCATCGCCGGAAGCAGGAAGCCGAGCAGCGTGACGATCGGGATCAGCGAATTGCGCAGCGCGTGCTTGAAGACGACGACGTTCTCGCTCAGGCCCTTGGCGCGGGCGGTGCGGATGTAGTCCTGGCGGATGGTTTCGAGCATCCCGGCGCGCATCTGCCGCGAGACGTAGGCGAGGCCGCTGTAGGTCAGGCAGAACACCGGCAGCACGAGGTGCCAGACGCGGTCGAGCAGCCACTCGAAGAAGGGCAACTGCTCGGCGTCGAGCGAGCTGATTCCCGTGATCGGGAACAGGTGCAGGTAATCGCCGCCGCCGAGAAACAGAATTAGAATCGTCGCCACCCAAAAACTCGGCATGGAATACAAAACGAACAAGGCCGTCGTGGTGACCTTGTCCGAGAAAGAGTACTGATGCGTGGACGAGTGAATGCCGAGCGGAATGGCGATCAGGTAAACGAGGAAGATCGAGATGAGGTTCAGTTGCAGCGTCACGGGCAGGCGCTCCCAGATGCGGTCCATCACGGGGCGGTTGTCGCGGTAGGAGCGGCCGAAATCGAGCGTGGCGATCTTCGTGACCCAGAGCAAATACTGCTCGTGGATGGGACGGTCGAGGCCGAACTCGCGGCGCGTCTTCTCGATAATGGCCGCCGCCACCTGCTGGTCCCGAATGGTTCCCGTCAGGCTGTTCCCCACGCGCATCATGGCCGGATCTCCCGGAGCCAGGCGGATGATGGCGAAGGTCACCACCGTGATCCCGAACATCGTCGGGATCATGATCAGCAGGCGCTTGAGGATATAGGTTTTCATTCCGTTCGCGCTGATGGAATTCAACGTCTTCGTCAGGGCATGGCTTCCGAGTTTGTGTGAAAATTCAGAACTACCACCCTCAGGGGCTAAAGCCCGATTGCTTTTGCGGCAGGTACGGCACGGTTGAAACCGTGCCCTGACGCAAAACCGAGGTTTTCACACAGGCTCTTCAGCCTGGATTATGCATGAACCTCACATCGGGAACGTACCCTTTTCTCTAGCCCAGGCGTTCACGCCTGGGAACACGGAATCGAATCATTTTCTTTCAGCCCCCTTCAGGGGGCTTTGGCTGGGACCAGCGGGAAGCCCCCTGAAAGGGGGCTACAAAGTGTGTGACCTCTTCGAACCCAGGCGTAAACGCCTGGGCTACGGAAAACATAGGGCTTCCGATGTTCCAAGTTCGGAGTCTCATGAATAATCCAGGGTGAATTCGCGCCCTGACGAAATACCCTCTGTTGTCAACGGCGGTTGGCTTCTCGGTTCGCCGCCGCCGTCACGCCTCCGTCCGGCAAGAACCACTCGTTGAAATCAAAGCCGGGTTGGACGCGGTAGAACTTCACACCCCGGTACCGTTTGTCGTACGCTCCCAGTTCGGCGGGGAGATGCAGGAACAGGTAGGGCTGATTCTCGTAGAGGATGCGGTGGAACTCGAAAAAGATCTTGCGCCGCTCCTCGGCGTTCAGAGTGACCCGCGACTGTTCGATCAAGCGGTCGGTCTCGGCGTTTCCGAATCCCACGTAGTTGTCGCCCTGGCCGGCGATCTGCGAGGTGTGCCAGATTTGATAAGGGTCTGACTCGATCGGCGTGCCCCATCCCATGTTGTAGGCGTCGAATTTCCGGTCCGTGACGGTCTGGAGGAAGGTGGCCCACTCCAGTTCGCGGACCGACATGTCAATCCCCATCTTGCGCAGGTTCTCCTTCATCAAGCCGGCGCGGCGCCGATAGGTGTCATTTCCCGAGGGAATCAGAAACTCGAACTGGAAGGGCGCGCCGTTCTTGTCGCGGAGGCCGTCGCCGTCCCGGTCATACCAGCCCGCCTCGAGCAAAAGCTCCTTCGCCTTTTCAGGGTTGAAGGGATAGGGTTTGATGTCGTGGTTGTAGCCCGGCCCGAAGAAATATTGGTTGCCGGTCACCGGAATGCCGTGGCGATACATGATGCGGTCAATGAACTCCGGCTGATTGAGCGCGCCGTAGGCCATCGCCTGGCGCACGCGAACGTCATCCAGCGGCGGCTTGCGCGTGTTCCATCCGATGTAGGAAAATCCGCCGGTGTAGAACTCGGTCTTGGCGAACCGGCGCAGAAACTCGGGATCGCTCATTTCGTTCTCATACTGCTCAGGGTTGAGGCGGTTCG
>CAYWWM010000313.1:0-4182 GCA_964461735.1 uncultured Solibacteraceae bacterium
TCAATGCTGCCGATGGATTCGCGCTGCAAGGAACCTTGTATTCGGCAAACAAGCCTGGGCCGGGAGTGCTTCTGTTGCACCAATGCGATTCGAATCGTCAGATCTACGATCAGCTTGCCACCATGCTCAACACCGCTGACTATAGCGTGCTGGCGTTCGATTTCCGCGGTTTCGGCGGAGCAACAAGCCCGAGAGTACAAAGACTTCCAGCAGAGCAGCAGAAGAGCATGGCAAGCGACATTGATACTGCCTTGAGTTTCCTGAAGTCCCAAAGCAATGTTAACCCTCGAGCTCTGGGGGTTGTCGCGGCTAGCTGCGGCGTGAATGAAGCCGTTCACGCTGCCCGGCGTCATCCGGAGATCCGAACGCTGGTCCTGCTTTCTGGTGGGACGGACGCGGAAGGGGAGAACTACATCAAGAACTCACCCACCGTTTCGATTCTCGGCGTGGCGAGCGACGAAGATCGAGACGCTGCGGAGGCCATCAAGAAGCTGGTCGGGCTATCGCCAAATAGTTATAGCCAACTCGAAATGCTCAGCCAGGCAGGACGCGGGGCAGCCATGTTCGCCAAGCAGCCAGAGCTCCAGGCCGACATTGTGGTCTGGTTCCGAGTCAATCTGTCGGTTGGAGGGTATGGCCTGCCACCAGCCATCCGGTAAGCCTGGCTACTAATGACAACAACCGACGCCGAAAAGCGACGGCTGCGATTGAGATCTACAGAAATGCCATCGGGCGATGCGCAAAGAACGTGGTTTCCGGAAATGGTCGGGCGGTTGCGGCAACGGTGGCAGGAGGGGATGTCCATGTCGGAGCTTATCAGCCTGCGGGACGAGCTAATGCTCCCACCTGATTCGGGCTACTCACGATGAAAACTTTCCGATATGGTTTTTTATTCTCGCTGGCTCTGACGGCTGTTCCCATCCACGCCTCGGACTTCACGATCTTCGGCGCCATGCAGCGTCCCGGAAAACTGACGCTGCGATCGGTCGTGGACAGCAGCACAATCATTCCTCTGAATCCCCGGAACTTCGGTGCGTTTGGGTTTCGATTCAGCCAGGGCCGAGTCTTCGGCAGCGAGCACACGCTGGCATACAGCCCGAATTTCATTTCCAGTGACAACAGCGCCATCATCTATAACAGCAACCTCATGGTCCAGGCTCCGCTGGGCCCCGTTCGCCCCTACGTTACGGCGGGCCTGGGAACTGTCTACATCCGTGGCGAAACCATCAGCGCCCTAGAGGCCGTCACGGGCGCGAAATTTGCGATCAACTATGGCGGCGGGTTGAAGTTCACGCTGGCGGGTCCTCTCGGAGCCCAGTTCGATGCGCGCGGCTATTCCCTGCAGAACGTGCAGAGCGAGAGGCTGAATGTGCTCGAGGTGAGCGTCGGGATGGTCTTCTCTTTCTGAGCCGGCCATGCCTTGGTGAAGATCTGTGGCGAGACGTAGGAAACTCGCGGCGCTGTGGTTGGGTATCACCCTGCTGGCCGGAAGCCTGGTGTTCTCGCTGCCGCAGCGCGTCTCCACGGCTTCGCCCGATCATCCGGCCATCGGGTACTCCTCCCGGCCCACGCGCGACCCTGTCGCCCGGCTGAACCGCAGGATCGAAGAGAATCAGGCGCAGTTGTCCTTCGCGGGGGCGAGCGGCTACTTGCGCTCGGTCCTGGCGGCTCTTGACATCTCCGTCGAATCGCAGACGCTGGTCTTTTCCGAGACCAGTTTACAGGCGGAGCACATCAGCAAGACCCATCCTCGGGCCATATTCTTCAACGACAGCGTGACGGTCGGATGGGTGCCCGGCACCGGTTCCATCGAACTGGCCGCGCAGGACCCGGAGCAGGGAATCATCTTCTACCAGCTTGCCCAGACGCCCCGGCAGAAGCCGCAGTTCGTGCGGGAGACACAGTGCTTGCAGTGCCACAACACCTCCTTCACCGGCGGGCTGCCCGGCCTGTTCGTCATGAGCATGCTGCCGCTGTCGGACGATCCGAACGAGTACGCGCTGGGCTGGGGCGTGGACCACAAGACCCCGGTGGAAGACCGCTGGGGCGGATGGTACGTGACGGCGAAGCAGGCGCCGAATCGGCATCTCGGCAACGTGCCGGTGCACCACGTGGCGCGCTCCTACGAGCGGGCGGCGGCCGCGCCGAAGCTCGAATCGGTCACGGGCGAGTTTGACACCGCTCCTTATCCCTCCGCGCACAGCGACATCGCCGCGCTGCTGGTCTTGAATCACCAGGTGGCGATGACCAACCTGCTGACGCGGCTGGGCTGGGAAGCGCGCATCGCCGCCTACAACGCCCCGGCCGGCCAGGAAGCGCAGATTCCGGAGCGTGTGCAAGACACGGCGAATGAGTTGGTGGATTACCTTTTCTTCGTGGATGAGGCGCCGTTGCCGTCCCGCATCGAAGGCTCTTCGGCGTTCGCCCGCGAGTTTGCCGCCCCAGGGCCGCGCGACCGCCGCGGACGATCCCTGCGCGACCTCGATCTCGAGCGGCGCCTGCTGCGCTATCCGTGCAGCTACATGATCTATACCGAGGCGTTCGACGCGTTGCCGGCCGCGGCGCAAACAGCGGTCTACGAGCGGATGTGGGAAGTCTTGTCCGGCGCGGAGACGAGGCAAGCCTACGCCCGGCTTACCCTCGCCGACCGCCAGGCGGTGGTGGAGATTCTGCGCGAAACCAAGCCGGGATTGCCGGGATACTTCGACTCCGGGCGGGTTCGATAGATTCTGATTATAGCGGTTTTCCAAATGGTGTAGACCGAGTTGTGGAATCCTAAGGGCACGACTTCACCTGGATTATTCATGAAGCAGGAGGATTGTCCTCCCAGGAGTCAGGGGCCTTCTGGTTACCCCGCAGGGGATTCACACGACTAGCCGGGGGCAACGCCCCCGGAAATCGAAACGGTAAGAGAGCTCGACCCTGCCAGGGTCGCTTGGCAAATGACACTCTGTACCGGGAGCGTTGCTGCCGGCTTTCTTCTGTAGCCCCTGCGGGGCGAATGCAGTAGATGTCGCGGTCTCTTGCAGTTCATGAATAATCCAGGTTGAAACCGTGCCCTGACGAAGAACGATCTCCGACGGCCAGCGCTTCCTGATGTTCAAGCGCAACGAGCAGCAAACGGAAGCCGCCACTCAGGCCAATGTCGTGCTGAACTGGTTTGAGGAGCTGATGCGGCGCGTGCCTGCGGGAAAATAGGGAATGGGGAATAGAGAGTGGGGAGTAGGGAAGAAACGAAACCGAAGCAACGCCCCATTCCCTACTCCCCCATCGCCACTCCCCAGTCCCATCCGTCCAGCGGGCGGCTCTGACTCCGCTCATCACTCTTCACTCACCACTGTTACTTCCGCTTTTCTTTCCCTTGCGGTTGCATTAGACTGAATGACAGCTATGGTGTTTGAACCGGTTGCAAGGGTCTCCCCGGAACCGGCGAAAGGACGCTTGCCGGTGGTGAAGTCTGTGGCAGTTCAGGCGCTGAAGTTTTTCGCCGCCACGGGGGTCGTGGTGTATTTGTGGGCGCGTGGCGACATTGCCTGGGAGCCGCTCCGGGAGTCGCTCGGGCGCTGGGAGTATAGTCTGCCCGCGTTTCTGCTCCTGACCACGATGCCCCTCGTGCAGTTCTGGCGCTGGCAGAGCCTCTTGCGCGCCAACCGCTTGCACCTCCCGCACCGCGAGGTGTTCTCCTTCCTGATGGTCTCGAAATTCTTCAACATGGCGTTTCCGGGCTACATCAGCGGGGACATCCTGCGCGGGTTCTACGTTTCGCGGCGCGCTGCCGAATCCGGAGGAACGGGCCAGCCGAGAGAACTCCACCAACCGGGCGAACGGAACGCCCGCATCGTGCCCCCAGCCGTGGCAGCGAGCATCGTGCTCGACCGGATCGCGGGCTTGGTTCCTCTGTTTGCCTTGTGCCTGATCGGCTTGTTCGGCTCGCTCACCTATCCCATCCCGCGGGAGATGGTGGTGTTGGTGGGGGCGCTGGCGGCCCTGGGTTTGCTCGCCCCGTTGCTGCTGTTCCTCTTGACCTACCGCAGGCCGCAGGCGGCGGCGCTGCTGGTTCGGCTGCAGCGGCGGCCCCGCCTGGAGCGGTTTGTCTCCGCGTTCTATGAAGGCGCGCATCGCTACGCCCGGAACCTCAAGCTGATCCGGAATATTCTGGCGTTTTCCTTCCTGAACCAGGGG
>CAYWWM010000314.1:0-4173 GCA_964461735.1 uncultured Solibacteraceae bacterium
CCGGCGCTGCGGATCGCCGCGACGATGGTCTGGTAGCCGGTGCAGCGGCAGAGGTTGCCGGTCAGGGCGCGCTGGATTTCCGCGTCCGAGGCGTTGGGCGAGCGCCGCAGCAGGTCGTGCGCCGTCAGCAGAATTCCCGGAGTGCAATAGCCGCACTGCAACCCGTGTTCCTCCCAGAACGCCTGCTGCACCGGGTCAAGCTCGCCGTTCGACGACAGCCCCTCGACGGTCTTGACCTGCGAGCCGTTCGCCTGGACCGCCAGCACGAGGCACGACTTCACCGCCTCGCCGTCGAGATGGACCGTGCAGGCTCCGCACAGGCCCGTTTCGCAGCCTACGTGCGTCCCGGTCAGCTCCAGCGCGTCGCGCAGGTAGTGCACCAGCAGCAGGCGCGGCTCGACTTCCGATGAGTGCGTCGCGCCATTTACCGTGACCGTAATCGGGACTTTCACGGCTCCTCCTCGTCTTCGCAACGAATGTGAAGAATGTTGCCCGTTGCGTTCTGAGGCTATGAACATACGCCGAGAAAGAGAAATTTTCAAGGGCAAGACGAGGTCTGCGCGCGAGCCGGCCGCGCCTCGCAGCCGCTGCCGCCCACAGGCTGCAAACGGCTGGAGTTGGATCAATCTTGATGTGGGAATCCGTGATAGGAGGTGGGTCGGGCCGCAAGGAACCTGGCTACGAATCCAGGCTGGCAAGCTTTTGCGCGAGGAACTGCGCTTCCCCGCCGAAGGGGTAGAGCACAGGCAGGTCTTTGAGCGGCATCCGGGATTTCCTCACCAGCAGCAGCGCGCAGAAGAGCATGAGGTATGAAGTTTTTTCTTGGTTCGCCATACTATGCCTCCCCCCATCTCCTCAACAGGGCCTCGGGAGCAATCACCCGCGTCCTCAAGCTCCCATTGTGACGGGAAGATCCAGGGCCGTCCATCCCTCAAAAGACACGTTTTTGCCTGGGACGATTGGGCTAGGAGAGCGGGAGGAGGAGGCAGACTAGTTGCCGGTGCCGCGGCATTTCGGTTGGGCGAGGCCGCTTTTGCAAAGACTCTGAAGAAACCGGGCCGCCTTCCGACCACTTTTCCCGTGAAGCTGCTGAGCCGAGCGCATTAATGGGCGCGCAGACCTGGATGTGCCTGCTGATCCTGCTGACACTCGTATGGCTCATTTGTCCCATTAATGTCCTGTTTCCAGGTAGGTACCATGTCCCCTTTGTCGCGGTTGGGCTGGGCACCATAAGTGAGAAAGTGGTTCCACGTGCAACCTGCATCACGCCCAATTCGCCCGATCCAGCAGCTTGATAAAATTCCGCTTCGGCTTGTGCTTTTCACGAACGGAGTCCAGATACCCAGGGAACTCATCTTCCCGCCCCAGTTCAACTAACAGGTGCCATACCTTCCGCAGGCGGCCGATCGCGGCCCGGTAGGCTTCATTGTTTTTCCGATGGAGAGTCGGCTCGACCTGCCGCTGGTAGATGGGGAGGGCATCCTCTGGGTGGCTCTTCTCGCGTTTGGCCGCGAGTTCCATCCAGAGGTCATTGGAGCACCCCTTCTGCTTGGCCTCGCGCCAGGCGCTCTCGACATCCTTCTCCCACAGGAAAATCCGAACGAGTTCCGAGCCGTCGGGAGTGTAGGACCATGGGGATTGCGGCGAGTGCGCCGTGCGCTTGGCGCGGGCAATCTCCTCGCGAAGGAACTGCAAGGCCTTCTCGCGCCATGCGGGCCACTGTGCGATCCGGTCGGCGTGGGCCTTCAAGTTCTGGTATTGCCCAAGGCGCGTGGATTCCGTGAACTCCGCCCAGATGAGCGCCATCGCTTTGTCGTGGGCCTTGCGGCGATGGTATTCCTCGGCAAGAAACTCGCGGAGTCTGGAATCCGTCCGCTCCGGGAAAGCTTTCACGCCGCGCTCCGCCCACTCCAGCGCAAGATCGTATTTGCGCGCCTTTTTATAGATCTCCGCGATTTCCAGGTACGAATAGGGCAAAGAAAGGTCGCGCTTCTTGACCGCGATGACCGCTTCGATATCGCCGGTCTGGCGGGCAAGAGTTTCCATGATGTGGGTAATCCGAAAATGCCTCGAATGTTCCACTGGGCTGTATTTTCCTGGCCCGGCCTGCGGCACCTTGGCCCATTCGGCTTCTGCGAGCTTTCGGTAGACAGCAAGACCAGTCTTGCCGAGTACGTTGGCGTAGCTGCCGGCCGCCCCATAGAAGGTATCCCAGTCCGTCCGAAGTTCCCATGCGAAAAGCCGCCGCGCCAGCGCTTCCGGGTCCGGCTTGGCCATCTGGCACGCCTGTAGGTGAAGCTCTTGAAGGCTTTCGAGGATGCCTCCCATATACCCATCCGAGTCGTCTACCGAGCCGAGGGAGTTTTCGACGGCTTCCAGAGCATATTCGGTGAGCTCGATGACCTGCGCCGCATGTCCTTCCTTCAGGAGCTGCTCGATGGAGTCTATCGCTTCCTCAATGCCACGGGCGTAGTCACGAGCGCTCCAATAATCCACGGAGCCATCCTGATCCACGGCAGCATCAATGGCCTGCTTGTAGATGGCTAGGCCGAACCCTTTGGGCCCTTTCTTTGTTGTCTTCAGGAGCAACCGCTGACGGAGCCGGTCGTCGTTCATGGCTTGTTCCACCAGCATGTCGGCGAGGATGCTCTTATCCAGCCCGGCGAGATATGCTCGCACATCGTCCATGGTTACCACCGGTGCCGTCCGTTTCCTCCGGGAGGTTTTCTCCGTTCCCTTGGCCCGCCACGCCAATCCAACGGCCACACAGTGTTTGCAGCAGGCGCCATCGTTTCCGACCGGGCACGTGCAGGAGTACTCAAGCTGCTCCTTCTCGACCCAGAGCTTGACTGCATACGTTTGGGTCCCCCGCACCTTGGCAGCGAGAGTCCCTTCGTACTCGACGACCGAGCCAACTCGCCCAGCGGCGAAGTATTCCTCACCCCGCTCGAACGAACGCGCGTCCGCCATCCGGCGAAGGACGCGGGCGTTTAGCGCCTTTGCAAGCGTCTGCTGGCTCATGGTCGGCATCACGGGTCAGCCGTACAGGTATCCCGCAGAGGAATCGAACGCTTCTTCGGGTGTGGCATCGAATGAACCGGAGGCGCAGAGTGAAAGTGCATATTTTTCGGTACTGTACTTATAGAAGGCATACTGCCAACGGTCGGCGCTCCCGAGATAGCCGAGGCGACACAGATGGACCGGAATGGCCTCAATAGCCGCACGTTCCTCCAGAGGCATCCTGGGAGGGAATTCATTTTTCGCTCGAAAGGCGTCTACATAAGCGAATGCGCCGCGGAAGCGAACTACCACTTCCCGGCATTGTTGCTTCCACTTCGCATGCACGTGTCTCTCCAGTCGCTCGCGCAGAGCGTCCCGTGCCGCTTGGGGGATTGGTCCCCGTGGCACTCGAATCCACAGCCACTGCCGCTTTGCCATCCGCCCGTCCTTCTGCTCCAACGATCCTCATTCCAGAAAAGATCAACTCTAGCTACCGAGCACCCGTGTGCCTTTCAAGAAGTGGTATCAGAAAACATGGGTGCTTATGAAAAACTAACAATGAATTGTAACACCAGCGGTTCAAAAGGCTTCCTCCTCTTCAACAGGCAGCCTCGCTTGCGAAAGACTCACAGATTCTGCTGCCAGCGTTTTTCCAGAACCGCTGGGGGCACAATGAGGTTCCACTCGGAGACCAGTTTACTTGCCTGTCGGTCATGGGGCATCACCGAGCCGTTCGACACCTCGAACGCGACCGGCAAGATGATGCTCCAGATGCTGGGCGTCTTCGCCGCGTTCGAGCACGCCACCATCGTTGAGCGAACGAAGGTGGGTATGGAGAAAAAGGCCAAAGGCGGAAACTTCGTGGGCGGCAGCGTGCCCTACGGTTATCAACGCGACCCGGAAAAGGGCCTTGTCGTCAACGAGGAAGAAGCGATCATCGTCCGCAAGATGTTCAAGATGTACGCCATCGGCAGGGAAGGCGCGTCTGTGATCTGCAAACAGCTCAACGAAGCCGGACACCGCAACTGCAATGGCCGGAAATGGGACCGACGCGTCGTGCTGTACATGCTCAAGAATCCGGTCTACATAGGCAAAATCCGCTGGCGCGAAGTGCTCTACGAGCATGTCCTGGGGAGTGATGTAGCCGATGGCGCTGTGCAGCCGGACGGGATT
>CAYWWM010000315.1:0-4172 GCA_964461735.1 uncultured Solibacteraceae bacterium
CAGCCGGGCTTTGTAGAGCGGCGAAGCTTGCGTTGTGCCCAGCGAGCCGGACAGGCCGGTTTGGACGATCAGCGAGTCGCCGTTATAGAACTGCACTACGACTTCCACCTGGATGTCGGAGTCGGGCGTGGAGGCGAGCTTCATCCAGCCGCCGTGGAGGGCATCGCCGGAACGAGTCAGCAGGAGCAAACGGGAATCCTGCGGCGGGATAGTGCCTTCGACCTTGCCTGTGAGCGCCTCCTCCCCGTTGAAAGCGACCGACAGCGGGTCTCCGGCGTTGTCGAAAATCTCAATGAGGACGGGCTTGGCAGTGGCGCTGGGGTTGCTGACTTGGAGGATCGTCCGGAAGTGCCAGCCGGTTTCGGCTCCTCCCACAGCCACATAGGGGAAAACCAGCACGCCTTCCGGGGACTCATGACTGGCTTGGGCCAGCGGGGCAGCGAAAACTCCCGCCAGCAGTGCCGCCGCGATCACAGACTTGAATTCGGGCCGCATACTCCACCTCCTGTTAAACCCATGGAGAGTTTCTACATTCTGACCTGTAGTCCTCCGGCGCAAAGTTCTGTTACGGTTGTTCGCGGCGGCCAATGCCAGCTGCCGATGAGCCGTTTTGTTACCAATGAGCCGCCGGACGAGATATTCTGATCCCTTGGTTTTGCAGCCGCGCCCGGCAGCGCGCGCAGAGCCAAACTGGCGCGCCGTCGTCTACTACGTGCTCGACGCACTCCCGGACGCACTCGCAGGACCAGCAGACATCGAGCAACGCGACGGTACGGCGAACGTTTTTCCGCATCTCGGAGATCTCAGTTCTGCCACCGAGCTGTACATGGGCTTGCCCTCCCTCTCCGACTTTCTGAAGTGCTCCTGCCGGGACCGTGCTCTCCAATCCCAGCTCCCTGACGCGATCTACAGTACAGGCCCGCCCGTAAGCGGATAATGCCTCGTATCACAAAGAGGCCGCGGTCTGGGACTGGTTCGGCTCCAACCGACACTGGTTGGAAGTGCATCCCCTGCCACCCTATTCGCCGGAGTTCAACCCCACCGAGCGGCTCTGGCAATATACCCGAAAGAATGCAACCAGTTGGTGTAGATAGCCCGTAAGGGCACGGTTTACGACTTTCCTCCTCTATACAGCAACTGTAAAAATGCTCTAGCGATCGGAACGTTGCGGCGAGACCGCCCCAAGCGTCGGGACGAGGAATCCGTGGAAGAAAGCGAGGGGAGCCTCGGGCCTGCGGCGGGGAACCGTTGCCGCAGGTCCGAGGCGGGGGGAAACGTTGCGCCCGTATCGCGAGCGCGAACGAGACTGCAAAATCCAGGCCGCGTCTAACTCGCCGCCAGCTCAGGCACCAGATCGGAGCTTTCGCTCTGATCGGCGAGCGCACGCGCGAAAAACACCGCGCGCGACATCTCTTCCGGGCTGAGCAAGGAGAAGTTATGCACCAGCTCGTCCCAGAAAGGATCTTGTTCGAAAGCCGGGGCGCCGGGATGTCCGTTCCCATTCCCGTTACGCGGCAACAGTTGCAAGATGGCCACGTCGAGCGCGTTGGCGATCCGGCCCAGCATCAGCGGACCAGGCAGCAGCCGCGCATTCTCGATGCGCGAGATGTAGGTCCGGGGCACGCCGGCGCGGCAGGCCATATCCTGCTGCGTCAGGTGTCGCTGCTCGCGCAACTCCCGCAGCTTGCGGCCGATGGTCAGCTCGCGTGTGGTCTTGCCGCGCGGCTGCATCGAATCCATCTGCGGATGCCGGTCCGGGGAGAAGGGTGTCGGCCCGCCGTCATTCCGCGGCAGCAGGCTCAGGCCGTTTTTCGGCGCGGCTTCGAAGCGCGGAACCGGCGGAAGCGGAAATGCGCAGCGGCGGCAATTGTCGGATATCGTGCGGAACTGCACCAGCATACATCGCTGGCACCGGACTACGTCGCGCGGACGAATTTCAGTGGCTGCTGTACTCAAGGTGGGGTTTTTGGAATCGCCCGGGGGAGGGCACTTCGAAAACGCTCCGGAACGGTCTCGTGCAGTTGGCAGCTCTATCTTTGAGTCATTCCCTTCGCCATGTCAAGCAGAAACATCGGCCCCAGGTCCATATCCTCAACAGGAGAGGTGACTGTTTTGGTTCCTTTTGTGACCGCGCTTCCGCATACCAGGCCTCGCTCGATAATGGTCATCCTGTGAGGAGCTTTGTCCTGCGCGAAGTCGAAGGCGCAGCGACGAAGGAACTGCCCTTCCGCATGGACAGACAACACCCTGACTGGGTTTGCACAACGTGTCTCAAGGAGTGGCAGAGGGAGGTGGGGCGATTCTAGCCATGCGACGGTATGTTTTGCAGAACGTGCGGGCAGCGGGAACGTCGTGAGGACCCATCATCTCCGGTCCTTCCACGTCTAACGCCGGGCCTTGGATACCTTCCGGGCGCGACGCTATGCTAGTCGTTTCGCCGACGCCACGTTCTGCAAAAGAGTTCCGGCGCGTGGTGCAAAGTTAGTTGGAAGCTGGAGCGAATGCGCAACGTGTCATCCTGACACGGAGCGAGACAAAACGACTCAGCCGCCGCGCGTTTCAACCCCCTTTTCGTAGCCATATCTCGTTGACATAACATGGGTTACTGATTCAACCCGTTTGGACCGTCTCGTGCTTAAGAATCAGTGGTTCAAACACTGACGATAGCTACCCTGGCACGGCTTCCGGGAGGGAAAGCGGGAGCTCTTCCTGATATGCGGACCCGGAAGTCGTGCTAGGGTGTTTTTGTCTTCCCCGCCGAATCGCCTGTCCTTCCTGAACGTGAACCGTGAAAACGCCACGCTCTACTCCGCGGTTGGAGGAGTCCAAACGAATCCGAGCCGACACTTGATTCTGTGATTATGTCATTTTCACAAATGATGTAACCCGGACCGTGCCCTGCCGAGCCATCGTCTCTGGCTCTTGCCCGAAGGGCAAGACCGTGAATAGCCGTAGGTGTTAACCTACGGTCCAAATGCAAAAAAGATTCCCGGCCCCAAAGGGGCCGCCCCCCCGGTCAACCCCTTGCGGGGTTGGGTCCCAATATTATCTCCCTTTCCGCAGGTTGAAACCTGCGGCTATTCACCGTTCGGCCCTCCGGGCCGGAGGATTCGGCTACACCAATTGTGAAAGTGCTCTAAACGAATCCGGAGTCGGCACTCTGCATGTGATGGGGGGAGAAAACGTAGGGGGGAGGTTGCGCGGAAAAAGAAACAGGGAGTGGGTTTCCCCACTCCCTACTCCCCTATGCCCTGGTGCTTTTTAGAACTCCAGCCGCAGCGCGAACTGAATTTGCCGCTCGCGGTTGGTGGTTTGCAGAATCTGGCCCGCCGAGCCGGAGATTCTGCAAGTGGAAGGATGCACCGCCACGGCCTCGCGACAGGAGGCATCGGCGCCCTCGAAAACGTTCAGTTCGGGCGTGTCGAAGTTGGCGTGGTTGAACAGGTTGAAAATTTCGGTCCGGAACTGCAGATTCATGCCCTCCTTGATAGGAATCTGCTTGAAGAAGGAGGTGTTGATGTTGAACTGCCCCGGCCCGAAAAATGTGCCGCGCGCCACGTTTCCGAAAGTTCCGGGCAGCGGCACCAGGAACGCGTTGGGATCGAAGTAGCGGCCCGTTTTCTTGAAGCCGTCCACGCCCAGAACCGGGTTGCCCTGGAAGGCGGGATTCAGGTTGGGCACGTCGGGATTGCGCTGGTCACCGTTGCCGGACTGGTTGGAGCCGACCAGCGGCAGAATGGGGAAGCCGCTCTGCGCACTGGCCACGCCATGCCACTGCCAGCCGCTGATCAGCTTGTCCACCCAGCCGGTGGCGCCGCCGCCGATGAACTTGCCCCGCCCCAGCGGCAAGTCGTAACTGAAGTTGCCGTTGAACCGGTTCTGGACGTGGTACGAGGCGACTCCTTTGCTGAGCTTCAGGTTGTGCGGGTTCAGGATCGTCCCCGACTCATTCTGGTGTTGCCCGCCGAGGATCGCGGAATTGACATCCAGCACCTTCGAGAAGGTGTAATTGGCGCGCAGCCCCAATCCGCCGCGGGTCCGCTTGGTCACCGAAACGGCGCCGCTGTGGTAGCTGCTGGTCCCCAAATACACCCACATTTGGGAGGAGCCGAGCAAGGGATTGCGGCGCGCCCCCACCGGCACGTACTCGGTTCCTTGCGGCACCGTGGCCC
>CAYWWM010000316.1:0-4157 GCA_964461735.1 uncultured Solibacteraceae bacterium
CAAGCAGATCATGCAGGCCTCGTTCTACGACGTGATGCGCTACGCCGAGCAGCACCAGGTGCGCCCCCGCATCGCCGCCTCCATGCTCGCCATTGACCGCGTGGCGTTCGCGGTGCAATTGCGCGGGATTTACGCGTAGCCGGCAAGCAACGGCAAGTCAGAAGAGCGTGAGTGGGACACTGGGAGTTGAAACCAATGTCAAACACCTCGGGTAGACAACCGACGAGTGCAGGTGAGCAGTTTTGGTTGCGTCTGCTGCGGGTTTCGGTGCTGGTCGCTTGTATGGTCGCCGCCGGCGGCCTATTCACCGGGGATCCTCTGATCCCGATCCCGGCAGCTCTGTTTCTAATCTGCAACCTGATCGTCCTGTTTGGTGTTGGCCGCAGAGCAGGGAAAAAGACGTTGCTGTCGGCGCGGTCAATCGGCAAGTTCGGGTGGTACAGCTCGGCTGTGGTCCTTGGCCTAACGCTACTCATGGAGGAGTCCGGCGTGGAAATACTGACCTATATGGGACTGTTTACGCTCGCACATGGCGGAGTGATGGTGAGCGCCAAGAAGCTGCTCGTATTGCAGGAAGGGCTCGCCGTTGAGGAAATTCGCTGGCTCCGGCTCGTAGCTGCGACCGGTGCATCGGCCGTCATCGTGCCGTTTTTGCTGTATGGCACCTTTCTTTCCGGGGTACCGGCAGCCCAGAGGCTCGCCCGGGAAGCTGCAGCTGTTTCTTCCCTGCGAAAGATCAGCAACTGCCTCGCAGCCTATGCGGACACTCACCCGGGCGAAGGCTTCCCGATGAGTTTGCGCGAACTGGGACCGGAGAATACCGGATGTCTCGGCGAGCAATTGGTCCAAGGGGAACGCGAAGGATATCGCTTTGCCTACGATCCGGAGGCTTCGGGGTCCGAGGAACAAAACCGCCGCTATACAGTTACTGCCCGGCCAACACGTTATGGGCGGAGCGGCCAACAAAGCTTTTTCAGCGACGAATCGAGCGGGATTCGATTCACGTATGAAGATCGGGCCGCCCATGCCGAAGACTCGCTGCTCGAGTAATCCTTCGGACCTTCGGCGACCGGACCGGCTCTCCAAAGACTTCGAGGTAAAGGATGAATCCTGTTACGCACCTTCTGGTTGGCTGGACGGTAGCAAACACAACGACGCTCACGCCAAGAGACCGCGCGCTGGTAACCGTCGCAGGCGTGATCCCGGACGTGGACGGTTTCGGGATGGTAACCGACTTCCTGACTCGGAACTCCGCGCAACCCACCGAATGGTGGGGCGAGTTCCATCACGTGCTGGCGCATAACCTGGGGTTTGGACTGAGTGTGGGCGTGGCGGCTTTTTGTCTTTCAACGCGCCGATGGGTAGCGGCGGGGCTGGCGCTGGCGAGCTTCCACTTGCACCTGTTCGGAGACCTGATCGGGGCGCGCGGCCCGGACGGGGACCAGTGGCCGATCCCGTACCTGTCGCCCTTTGTTCCGGATTGGGAGCTGACCTGGCAGGGGCAGTGGTCTTTGAACGCCTGGCCGAATTTCGTGATTACGGGGGCGCTGCTGCTCCTGATGTTTTACCTGGCGTGGCGGCGCGGGTTCTCGCCGCTCGAACTGGTTTCCGGCCGCGCCGACCGGGCCTTCGTGAAAGCGCTCCGCGACCGCTTCGGGCAACCCTAGCCTTCCGACAAATTCTCCCAAAACCGCGTGACCGCGCGAATTCCGGCAAAGAAATTCGGGAGGTGGAACTTCTCGTTCGGCGAATGCAAGCGGTCGTCAGGCAGCCCGAAGCCCATCAGCACCACCGGAATCCCGAGCGATTCCCGGATGCGTGCCACGATAGGGATCGAGCCGCCGCCGCGCACGTAGACGGTGGGCCGCTGGAACGTTTCGCGGAGGGCTTGCGCGCCCGCTTGAATGAAGGGATCGGACGGCGACAGCAGCACCGGCTGCGCCGTGCTGAGCGCCTTCACCTCGACGCGCAGACCGCGCGGCGTCAGCCGCTCGACTTCTTTCTGAAATGCGGCGAGAATCTTTTGCGGGTCCTGCCGGGGAACCAGCCGCATGCTCACTTTGGCCGAGGCTTTGGCGGGGATCACCGTCTTCGCTCCCTCGCCCATGAAGCCGCCGACGATGCCGTGCACTTCGAGCGTCGGGCGCGCCCACAGCCGTTCGAGCACGCCGAAGCCTTGCTGTCCCACCAGCGCCGGCGAGCCGACTTTCTCCCGCAAAAACTCGGCTTCGTCGAACGGCAGCCGGGCCCACGATTCCTTTTCTTCCGGCGACGGCGCCGCCACGTCGTCATAGAACCCCGGGATTTGGACCCGATACTCCGGCGAGATCAATTGAGAGATGATGCGCGCAAGCCCGAGCAGCGGATTCGGCGCCGCGCCGCCAAAAATCCCGGAGTGCAGGTCCTGCGCCGCGCCGCTGGCGATCAGCTCGGTGTAAACCATTCCCCGCAGGCCGATGCAGAGCGTCGGCAGACCCGGCGCGAACATCTCCGTGTCGGAAACGAGCGCCACGTCGCTGCGAAGTTTCGCGGGATTCTCCGCGACGTAGCGATCCACCGCCCGCCCGCCGACTTCTTCCTCGCCTTCGATCAGGAACTTTACATTCACCGGCAGGCGGCCCTGTGTGGTCAGAAGCGTCTCGGCGGCTTTGACGTGGATATACATCTGCCCTTTGTCGTCGGCCGCGCCGCGCGCGTAAATGTTTCCGTCGCGGACGGTCGGCTCAAACGGCGGCGTGACCCATTCGCCGAGCGGGTCGGGCGGCTGCACGTCGTAGTGCCCGTAGCACAGCACCGTCGGCCGGCCCGGCGCCTTCAGCCACTCGCCGTAGACCAGCGGGTGGCCGGCGGTCGGAATCCGCTCCACGTTCTCGATCCCGGCGGCGCGCAGCCGCTCCGCCACAAACCCGCACGCCCGCTCCACGTCGGGCTTGTGGTCGGGCAGCGTGCTCACGCTCGGTATCGAGAGAAACGCCTTCAGCTCCTGCAGAAACCGGTCGTGGGAGCGTTCAATGTAGGTGTCAACGGCGGAACTCATGAGAGCAGCCTCCGGCGTATAATTCAAAAGGAAGTATAGCTTGAGTTAGAGCGGGTTACGAGAAACCCTAACGTTTGTCATCCCGAGGAGCGTAGCGACGAGGGACCTGCACTTCGCGGTCATCCTGAGCAGCAAACCGACGAGGGACCTGCTTTTGCTAAGAACGACGGAGAACCGCATGCTTGGTCTGGTCTGCAAATGGAACGAGACGCAGCCGGGTACAACTACCATCACGCTGGAACGCGCACGAACCACAGTCGTCTTCAAGAATGTTCCGGCTCAGGGTTGTGCCAATTGTGGGGAGCCTTACGTGGATGAAGAAACGAGCGGGAAACTTCTGGAAACGGCGGAGGAAGCAGCCCGTTCGGGGGTGCTGGTGGACGTGCGGGATTATGCGGCTGCGGCGGCATGAATAGTGGAGGAACGCGTCAGAACCACGGTTATTCGGCGCCTACTCGTTTTTCGTAGCGTTGCAATCGAAGCGTCCCGACAGGTTCGGGATAGCGCGCCTCGATTTCCCCCCGCTCCGCAAATCCGGCTTGTTCGTAGTAGCGACGCAGGAATTCGTTATTGGCCACACAATCCAGCCGAACATAGCTTCTGTCAATAAACACCGCTCGATTCCCAGCCCATTCCAGCAACCGGAGGCCCAGCCCCTGCCCAGCCCACACGCGCCGCACTGCGAGGCTGTGCACGTAGACTCCATCATCGGCCGCCTCGGGCCAAACGACCGGTTCTCGCAACAAGACTCGCAGCGTTCCGGCCAACTGGTCGCCTAAAGAATCTTTCGCCTCCTGCGGAGGCTTAGCTTTGCGGAAACGCTGGTGAGGGCTGAAAGCATGTGCAACTGTCAGTGTTCTTGTTGTTCTCCTGGCCGGATCACTGGCCTTTGCCCAAACCACCCCGCCGCAGCCGGTTCATGGGTTGACCGTTTGGGATTCCAGAGGGAGGATGGTGGGGAATGTGATCGGCTTTGGCCTCAACGCCGGTTCGCATCACCCGATGGTAGCGCTTACGATCAATGGTTTACTATACATCCGCGCATAAATAAGGGGACATTTACCCATCTTCTGTGGCATACTCCTCCCAAGAGGACATGCCATGGTTCCCCGCCTGTTGC
>CAYWWM010000317.1:0-4148 GCA_964461735.1 uncultured Solibacteraceae bacterium
TTCCGTTGGAAGACGCTGGCCAGATTGCGGGCCGGATCACAAATGGAATGGAACATTATCCCGGCCAGGAAGTTCAGTCGCTCGGTCAAACCCAATTCCAAGGTGCTTTTCACGATGGAACAGACAAAGGACTGGAAGCGGGAGTCGGCGTGCGCAATCTCGATTTGGTTTCCCGCTCCCATGATCCCCAGTGGCAGCATTCCGGCGCCGTGAATCAACTCCACGGGAGAATAAATGGGAAAGCATCCCACTGCCTTCCTACCGGAGTGCTGGCTGAGCCACGCTTTCGCGGAGCGGAATTCCAAATCCTCGATGGTCTCACGGCAGAGCTCAAAAATCTCTGCAAGAGGTACGCTCTCAACCCCTGTCGCACTCATCGGTACCTCCCAGGATCTCTTTTCGAGTCAATCACCGAGCCTCTGCTCAGACTCCACGCAAGCCAAATGCCAATTTCTCTCTACCAAACGTACGTTAGATTCTATTGCCCAAACACCTCTCTCCCTCCGGGTCGTGACTGTTCCGCGTGAGCTATTTCCCCCACCCTTGCGCGTTTTGTCGCAACATCGCCCCCCACCCGGAGGGCCGAACGAAGCGGTGCAGCACCAACATGGGGCAATTGGAGACCAGGTTCAGTGACTTAGGTCACAGGAAGAAGGCGGGCTTAGACGGGTCTTGCCAGAGAGACGCTGGTTTCCTTTGACGGCCACTCGAAGAGAATCACTTTTGTCGCGATGATGACCGCAACGGGGTCCCATCGAATGGTTCTACGGACCTTCGGCGCCTCAGCTTTCCGGGTGTGCTTCTTGTTCGAGCCGTTTCAAATCCGGAATCACCAGGGTATGCCCTTCCAGGCGTATGATCCCTTCATGCTCGAGGCGGGCCATGTTGCGAGAAACCAATTCTCGCACCGTGCCGACTCGAGCAGCAATCTCCTGCTGCGTGAGATCGAAAGGAACCCGCACCGGCGTTCCGGAAAGCGAACCCGTGCTTCCTTCACCAGCAATTTCCAATAGCAAGGCGGCCAGACGGTTTCGAACCGTCAGAAACGAGAGTTGCTCGACGAGCATTATCAGGTGCCGCAGGCGTCCGCCGATTGAGGCCAGCACTTTCAGGGCCAGTTCAGGATCTTCTCGGCAGCAGCGGCGGATGTCCTGTTTACTGAGGAACAACAAGACGGAATGTTCGGTCGGCTCGCAGGAGGCCGCATGGGGGCCGCCGTCAAAAACCGGCAATTCCCCTACCAGTCCGCCGGCTCGTTCGATAGTTAGAACCTGCTCTCGCCCTTGGGCCGACTGTTTGAAGATTCTGACTGCGCCGGAATAGATCACATAAAGTCCCTGGCACTGATCGCCTTCCGCAAACAGGATTTCGCCCGGCCCCGCTCGGCGCGGCATAGCATGTTGGGCCAGCCGCTGGAATTGCGGCTCCTCCAGATCCTGAAAGAGTGAGACGGACTTCAGTGCGGTGGCGATCTGTTCTCGGCTCGGCAAGGACATATTTTGGACTCGTGATCCCGTCCTATTTTATTGTTCTTGGCAAGGTTGCGGCAACCCCATGGACAGTCAGATGGACAACCGTTTCAGCCGCAAATCGAAAGACGGCGGAAAACGAGTTGCCGCGCCCACAGATCCCCCCACATACTGTGGAACTGGCAGGCTAGCTGCACAGGAGCTAACTTGGTATCCAGGAAGCGGAGCTAGACAGGACTCGATTCCCAACGGCAGCCCGCAAAAACGGATGATTCGCTGCTTTCGGGGTGGAACTTCTGTCGCGGTCTGCTTTGTCATCCGACCCGCTTTTCTGGCGAACCTGCCTGGCAGCAAGCAAGGAGGAAGCACGCATGGCTGGAGAGAGTTTTCAGACCATTCAGGTGGAGCGGGAAGGCCCCGTATGCTCGATCGCGCTCCACAAGCCTCCCCTCAACATTATGGATCTCGCAATGATTCAGGAGATTCTGACGGCTCTGGACCGCATCGAAAGCGATCCTGCGGTCCGCGTCATTGTGTTTCGGGGGGCGGGAGCGAAAGGCTTTTCGGCGGGGGTGAGCGTCCAGGATCATACGCCCGAGCGGATCCGCCAGGTGATCCCCGCGTTTGGGGACATCTTCCGGCGCCTTTCCAAGACGGACAAGGTGACGGTCGCCGCCGTCCATGGATTCTGCCTGGGGGGCGGCCTGGAATTGGTTTTGATGTGCGACCTGGTCGTGGCCGCCGAGAAGGCGCAGTTCGGTCAACCGGAGATCAAGCTGGGCCAAATCGCGCCGGTCGGCCTCATCCTGCTGCCTCGCCTCATTGGATCTCGCAAAGCTGCGGAATTGTTATTCACCGGGTGCAACGTGGACGCGGTCCAGGCCCACTCGCTGGGGCTGGTAAACCGCGTGGTCTCCCCGGAAAATCTAGCGCCATGCTTGGAAGGATTGTTGAACGAGCTCACTGCCCTGAGCGGGACCGCCTTGCGCCTGACCAAAAGAATGTTGCGCCGCCTCGCAGCTCCAGAGTTTGAGAGGCAGCTACAGGAGACCGAACAATTCTTTCTGCGCGAACTCGCCGAAACAGAGGATGCCAAAGAGGGAATTTTCGCCTTTCTCGAAAAGCGCCCTCCCCGCTGGACCCATCGCTGATTTCTGAACGGGCCGGGTTTATTCCTGGCAGATATTGGTTTTCGGAAATGGTATGGCTTTGCCAGATACTGGCGAAAGACAAACCATCAGTCCGACCTCTCTCCGCGGAGTTGGACGCAGCCGGTCGCTCAGCACCGGGTAGTGGTGTACCTTACGATGCACTCCCCAGCGCCTTCTCGCTTTGTCATGGCGAATAGTCTGCGTATATAATGTGTGCCGGTTCGAAAAATCATTCACTCACAGGAGATGTTCATGAGGATGAAATTGCATGTAGTGGTAGTGATGCTGTCCCTGGGCCTTCTCGCTAGTCCAGGCTTTGCCCAGGTCGCGGTGACCGGGGGCGTGAAGGGAGGCCTCAATCTCGCCGACGTCAGCCTCGATCCCGAGGATCCGGATTCCCCTTGCTGCGGCATGAAAGCCGGCGGGGCTTTGGGAGCCTTCCTGAACGTCGGCACCCCGACGGTCTCGTTCCAGCCTGAGCTTCTCTATTCGATGAAGGGAGCCAAGGGGAGCGATGCCTTCGAGGATGCTAGGATCAAAATAAACGTCGTCGAGATTCCCTTGCTTCTGCGCGCGGATCCCATGAGTGAGAACCGGGTTCACCCGTTCGTTACGATTGGTCCCGCCGTGAGCTTCCGGACCAGCGCGAAATTCGAAGACCCTTCCGGTGAGGAAGAGGACTTGAAGGACGATACAAAATCGACAGATTTCGGCATGATCTTCGGCGGCGGCATCGCGGCGGGTCCCGCGACGATTGAGTTACGTTATGACCTGGGTCTCAGGAACCTCGCCGACGATCCCGATGATCCTGACCTGAGCGCGAAGACTCGGACGCTTTCGATCCTGTTTGGTATCCGCTTCGGCAGGTAGAATAGCCGTAGGTGAAACCTACGGTAGCGGATTGATAAGAAGGATCGCGGCCCCCAAGGGGCCGACCCTTCGCTTGCCAAATTGCTCAACCCCTCGCGGGGTTGCGTGGCCTTGGGCTTTGTTTACCGGAGGTTAAAACCTCCGGCTATTCACCGGTCGCCCCTGCGGGGCTGCTTCCCGCGGGGCGTGCACCGCTGACGCAGTGGGCTAGCCCGCATTTCTCACCAGCATCCCAGCGCCGGAGGCGCGATAGATTCTAGCCCATCTATAACGGCGTCGGGTTTGTCAAGGCAGACCAATCCCGCGCCTCGTGGCCGGAGGTTTTTACCTTCGAAGCAAGTTTGTTCTTGCCGTTTTCTGACCCAGGCTCGTACTCTGCAATCGTCATGAAGGAAGCAAGCTCCCGCAACCATCTATGCGGTCCTGCGCCATCAGGCCACGACTGTCTCTGCGAACTCCCGTTCTCTTGCGGGAGGCAGGGCGCTCCATCAGGACGTCGGTCCCGGCGCTGCCGGGGCCACTGGGCTAGGCGAGCTACCCTGCATACGAGCGGGCGGCGACGGCTGTGCTCCGGCGTGCCGGAGTTGCCCATACAGCCGCACCGCCAATTTCCGAGCGACGGCCACCTTCGCCATCCCGGCATGCCGGGACGGTGGGC
>CAYWWM010000318.1:0-4145 GCA_964461735.1 uncultured Solibacteraceae bacterium
AGTTGCGGCCGATGGGCCAGTTGGGATGCCCGTTGCCCCGGCCCAGCGTTCCGGTCCTAGCCCCGCCCGGCGGAGGCGTATGCACGTTCACCGAGCCCCAGTTCGAGACATATAGCAAATCTCGGTTCTTATCGAGTGCGATGCCGTGCGGATCGGCGAGCAGCGTCTTCTCGCCCTGCAGCAGGCGGATGGGAGGCTCGTCGTCCTTGGCCGTCTTGGGATAGGTGACCACCGCCGCGTCATCCTGGATCGTCAGCATCAGCTCCTGGGACGCTTCATGCACGGCAATCCCGAACGTCGTGTGGGGCGTGTTGATGGAGCGGTCCGGCGCCACGTCGGCGCGGGCCTGCCGCGAAAAGACGACCAGCTTGCCGAGCGTGTCGTTGTTGGCGGCGTACACGTCGCCGTTGACGGGGTCCACGTAGAGCGAGCACTGGAACTCGATGTCGGTGGCCTCGCCCCGGATGATCCGCTTCGGCTCGCTCATGCGGGCGGTGGGCGGCGTGTTGTCGGTGCGGTTGTAGCTCAGGATGCTAAACAGATTCTCATCCGTCATCACCACTTCGTTGTTGGTGGGGTCTACCGCCACGGCGCTGTACGCCGAGTATTGGTCCCGCATCGTGCGCTCCGGCAACCGCCGGGACGCCGCATCGCGGGCCGCATCGCTCGGAACTGGTTCGCGCGCCGCCGGCGCTTCCTGCAAGGCCGACCGCAGCGCCATGCTTAACGATGGAGCGGCGCTCGCGGGCAGGTATTCGCACATCGCCCCGTCCATTCCCGACAGCGGCTGAATCGAAACCAGCCGGGGTTGAGCGGACATTTCCCGCCCCAGACGGACTCCACCGCTTCCGGTCCAGACAACCCATGCTGCGATGGCGGTGAGCAGACCAAGAGCCGCGACTTTCCGAGCTTTTCTTGCTTTGGATGGCGAGTTTCGAGTCACTTTGATTCTCCTTCGACTAGGTGAGCCTCTCCGGCACGAAGCAATCACGGGCGAAAGCGCCTTTAGCAAAGCGTGGTTCAATTCAACGTTCAGACCGTCTCAGTTCCGCTAGACGTTGCAGGGCGTTCTGCTCCGAGGGATCAATCGCTGCCAATCCCTTTGCTTCTGCCGTCTCGATCAACTTTCTATCGCTGGAGAGGAAGAGCATAGGTGAGCCCCGACTCAAGGAGGAAATCGTAACCGCCGTCGCTAAGTGAATCGCGTCGGCTGAGCGGATGCCCTGTTCCCGCACCAATAAAATTGCAGCGACTATGATTTCTTCCTCAACGGGCCAGATCCGAAACTGCTCGCGGAGCTCTTTGTGGAATCTCGCCAGGACCTCGCTTGCCGCCTTCTTGCTGATTTCTCCGGCACTTGACAAGCGTGTCACGGCGGATGTGAACTCCAGGGGGGATAAAAGGGATGTGTAAAAACGATCTTCTTCTCGGGGATTGTCAATCAGATCGTCAATTACCTCGGTTCCCTTCTCCCGTCGGTAACGCTTCACGATGGCCGAGGTGTCGAAATAGAAGACGGGCATCTACCATCCTTCTTCCCTTTCTTTCAACACCAGTTCGCTCAGAGAGCTCTTTCCAAGCTGCCTGTCCAGGGTTGCACGAAGCTGCCCCAGGGACATGGTCGGCTCCCCGTAAAGCTCAAAGACTTTATCTACCAACCGCCCCATTTTAGCAGCAGAGTCTACGTAGGGTTTGGAATCCAGTTTATGCATTCGCATCACTTTACGAGCATGCGTCCGTGTGCTCATGGCGGTCCCTCGTTTAACAGTAGACCTTGCGTGCATTTAAGTTTATACCAGGCAGCCGGGTTTTGACCAGGTACAGCCTGGAAAGGACGCGCCGCTTCTAGGCAAGGACTTACGCTTGCGATTTCGGCGTCCGTACCCTGGAGATTATGGGTTGGCTGCTGCAGGAAGGCTCAGCGCCACCCATTCGCCCGGATGTTCCCTTCCGCCGACCGCGACGATGATGTACTGCTTGCCCTCAAACAGATAAGTCATCGGCGCTCCAGTCGTCCCGGCCGGCAACGCCGTCTCCCACAGCACTCTCCCCGTTGCTTTGTCAAAGGCGCGGAACTTGGGCCCGCCGCCGCCGGGCGCGATGGACGGGGGCATCCCCGGCGGCACGCGAGCCAGGCCCACCATGATCGGATCGCCTTCGCCGACAAAGAGCAGCGTCTTGGTGACGAGCGGCGCGGATCGCCCGGGATTGCCGAGCGGCGGCAGGTTAAGCCCGCGCAGTAACGGGTGATCGCGGGGACCGTCGCCGTTGGCAGCCGTCCAGGCGATTTCGCCGCGGTTCAAATCAATCGCGGTGATGCGGCCATACGGCGGCTTGAGCAGCGGGAGGCCCTGAACGGCCGGCGGATACGCGCGCGTCCCGCGCATGTAGCGCAGGTTGGTTTTGGTCGGATCGCCGGGAACAATGTCGGCCACAAACGGTCCCGTGATGGACTGCACGTAGAGCAGCCCGGTTTCGGGATCGAACGCCGCGCCTTGCCAGTCGGCGCCGCCCACCGAACCCGGAACCTGAATCGTTCCCTTCGTGTCGTTGGCTCCGGGTCCCCGCACCGAGGGCGGCGTGAACATCGGGCCGATCACGTAATGCTTGACGATCTCGAGCGCTTCCGCGCGCAGCTCGGGCGTGAAGTCAATCAGATCGTCCGGGGTGATCCCCTGGCGATCAAACGGCGGCGGCTTGGTGGGAAACGGCTGCGTGGGCGAGGTGCGCTCGCCGGGCGTCCTCGACTGCGGCACCGGACGCTCCTCGATCGGCCACACGGGTTCTCCCGTGGCGCGATCGAAGACAAACGCAAACGCCTGTTTCGTTACTTGCACCACGGCCCGGATGGCTCGGCCGCCGACCGTGATATTGGCCAGCACCGGGGCGGCCGGCAGGTCCCAGTCCCACAAATCATGGTGCACGAGCTGGTAATGCCAGACGCGCTGCCCGTTGTCGCACCGCACGGCCACCAGCGTGTTGGCGAAGAGATTGTTGCCCGGCCGGTGTCCGCCGTACATGTCGCTGGTGGCGCTCGAAAGCGGCAGGTAGGCCATCCCCAACTGCTCGTCGGCGCTGATCAGCGACCAGAGGTTCGCGGCGCCGCTGTGCTCCCAGGAGCCCTCCTGCCAGGTGTCGGTCCCCAACTCGCCGGCGCGGGGAACCACGTGAAACGTCCAGCGCAACCTGCCCGTGCGCGCGTCGTAGGCGCGCACATCGCCGGGGATGTCCTCTCGGCGCTCGTAGCCGTCGGCCATGGACGAGCCGACGATCACGACATCGCGGCAGACCTGCGGCGCTCCGCTCCAGGAGTGCTTGCCGCGCGCCTCGGTCGAGTAATTCAAATCCGCTTTTCCCTGCTGGCCGAACCCGGGGATCGGCCTCCCAGTCTTGGGATCGAGCGCGTAGAGCTGGCCGCCGCGCTGCACGAAGAGGCGCTCGTCTGCCCCGTCGCGCCAGTAGCCGAGGCCGCGCGTGCTGTCGCCGGCCAGCGCCTCGGCGGGAGCTTCCTGCACCCACAGCGTCCGGCCCGTGCCGGGATGGAACGCCTCGACCAGACCGACGCCGTTCGGGCTGTAGAGCACGCCGTCCACCAGCAGCGGCGTCACGCGGAAGTTATTGGGAACTCGCAATTCGGGATTGCGCGCCAGAATCTGCGCATCCACGGCGGGGCGCCGCCACGCGATCTGCAAGCGGCTCACGTTGTCCCGGTTGATCTGATCGAGCGGAGAGTACTTCGTGCTGCCCCGGTCCCCGCCATAGGCGCGCCACTCCCCTCCCGTCGCTCCGGATTGGGCGACGGCGGGCTGCGGAGCGAGGGAAACGGCCGACAACACGGCGAGCAGACAACGCACCACAGCGGGCAGGCTGTTTCTCTTTCTCCCTCGGATCACGACATCGGTCTTTTCCGTGGCCATGGCTTATTACCTCCACAAACTTCTTTACTCTGGCTTGTCGCTTTCCTTGCGTTTCGGCTTCGGGCCAGGACTAGGGTCTTCCCGCTTCAGATTCCGAATTCCGGATTCCAGATTCCGGGGGCTAGAGCATTTTTACAGTTGGTGTAGAGAGTCCGTAAGGGCACGGTTTCAACCGTGCCGCCCCAAGTCTTACCAGGGTACGGCTTCAGCCGCTGAGGGCCAACGACG
>CAYWWM010000319.1:0-4132 GCA_964461735.1 uncultured Solibacteraceae bacterium
GGACGGAAAGCTGCTTGTTTGGGAACACTCACTCCCCAGCCCGATTCGTCAAGCCATCAGTTTTCCCCGTCCAACTCGTGGCAGTTTTCTAATCCGCGCACCCCGAATGACTGGAATCGAAGACCAAACCCCTAGTCCAGTTTCACCATACGGCAGAAGGGCGGGTGTGGCAATCCTCTAGAGGCTGTATATTGCGGGCATATCTCACTGATTTCGCAGGAATAATTCGGCCAAATCGCGCTGCGAAAGCACCTATCGGAGGGTGGGGTGGAATGCTATCATTATGTTCAGCCCGTAGTTCCCCCCCCGAGAGTTAGACTTGAATAACGGAACCTGCCCGGCAAAGAAATGCTGAATCATACGAACCCTCGCCGGAATCGAATTCTTGTCAGCATCTTGCGGAGGTGAGGATGGCGTCTCCACAACGGGTGGTCTCGGTCAATCTCGGCGCGCCCCGGGAAATCCATTGGAACGGGAGGCGCATCCGGACGTGCATCTTCAAGGAGCCGGCCTCGGGGCCGGTGGCCGTGCATCGTATGCATCTCGAAGGCGACCAGCAGGCGGACCTGCGGGTCCACGGGGGAGCCGACAAAGCCGTCTATGTTTATCCTGCCGAGCATTATGATTTTTGGCGCGCGGAGTTTCCCGCCCGGCTTCTCCCGTTCGGATGGTTTGGGGAGAACCTGACCACCGAAGGGTTGCTCGAAACCGCCGTGCAAATCGGCGACCGGCTGCGCATCGGCACGGCGGAGTTCCAGGTGACTTCGCCGCGCATCCCCTGCTACAAGCTCGAAGCCAAGTTCGAGCGCGATGACATGATCAAACGCTTCCTGGCAAGCCGCCGCTCCGGTTTTTATCTCGCGGTGTTGCAAGAAGGCGAAGTCAGCTCGGGCGACGGGATTGAGGTCATGGAGCACGGCGCGGACCAACTCACCATCGCCGATATCAACCGCCTTTACGCGGACAGGAACGACGATCTGGATGGTCTGCGGCGGGCGGCGCGACTCGCCGCGCTGCCGGAGAAGTGGCGGGCGCGCTTTCGGGAGCGAGTGGATAGGTTCCAAAAACAGTGACGAGTGACGAGCGCGCCTTTTGCAGAGGTCAGGTTTGCACCGTTCATAGAGGCCCAGGAGCATCAAAGCAGGGCGCCGCATCTTGCCCGGCGTTGTGAAATGTGAGGGCTCATGGATCGGGTTTCCGTAGAAACCGCGTCCACGAAGATTTGGGACCTGGACGGGCGGGAGCACGAGCTCCAGGAGACCTGGGCGGCGCGGACGGCCGTACTCGTCTTCGTCCGGCACTTCGGCTGACTCTTCTGCCGCGAGCAGGTGGTGCAGTTGCGCCGCGAGGTCGACAGGCTCCACGCCCACGGAGCAGAGCTGGTGGTCATTGGGAACGGGACGCCTCACTTTGCGCGCGCATTCAGGGAGGATATCCATCTCGACACCCCGCTCTACGTCGACACGTCGTGCGCTTCATACCGGGCACTGGGCATGAAGCGGGGCCTAGCGCGCACTCTCGGCTCCTGGCGCACGTGGGTAAACCTGTTCCGCGCCCTACGGGACGGTGTCCGTGAGAAGCGCGTGACAGTGATATTGCGCTGGTGGCGCCTATCGGTACCGGTACTCATTCCGGGGGCTCAGGGTGATGCCTGGCAGCTCGGCGGCGTGCTCGTCGTGCTCCCCGATGGGCGCATTCCGTACCGTTACCTGAGCACCATCGCCGGTGATCATCCGCAAACGACTGAAGTCCTGGCCGCGCTGGCAGCGTCCACACAGTAGTATCTGCCTGAACTCGGGATCAACGCCTTAGAGAGGCTGACGATGAGAACAGGAAAGACCCGCTAACACCTAACACCTAACACCTGGCACCTGCTATGCTGAGTGTATGACCCGGAAGCGCACCGCGGCGCGCCGATGGCTCTCGGCGGGGTTGTTGGGTCTGGCCTTCATCCCCTTTCCGTGGTCCTGCCAGCGTCGGCCCCCGGTGCCTGTGGCGGCCCCGCCTCCCCTCGAAGCTCCAGCAGAAGCTCGAAGAGCGGCCACGCAATGGGACAGCCGATTGAGTTCTACGCGGATGAGCACGTAGCTGGATCTCTGGAAATCCGGCCGCGCCGCCCGCGCACGTCAAATTATTTTCCCCTCTCATTCTCCTTTGTGATATACTGGGTTTGGATTTGAAGAAGTCGGTTTGCTCTTTAGCACCGGCAATTGCTTACCTGCCCAATTGACTCCCTCAAATACCGAAGAGCCGTTTGGAGGTACGCCGACGACCGGCTTCAACCGTTGCGTTTTGCGCGACGGCAACTTAAGGAGAACAAGAAAACATGAAGAATTTGTTTGTTGGAAATATGAGTTTTAGCACCACGGAAGGCGACCTGCGATCTATTTTCGAGCCGTTTGGCGAGATCACGCGGGTCAGCGTGGTGACCGATCGCGACACGGGCCGGGCCCGCGGCTTTGCCTTCGTCGAGATGAACAATGATGATGAAGCGGCCAAGGCGATTGCGGCGCTGAACGGAAAAGAAGTGGACGGACGCGCCCTGAACGTGAACGAAGCGCGCCCCAAGACGGAGCGGGGCGGCGGCGGCAGGGGGGGATTCGGCGGCGGCGGACGCGGCCGTTACTAGACCCGAACCTCGCGAGTCGTCACCGACAGGTTTTAACCGCTATCGGACCGCCCGGTCTCCGGGCGGTCCAGGAGGTCATATGCAAATTCTCCGGGAGTCCCAGTATCTCAGGCACGATCAGTACGGCCTCGGCGTAGTCACCAAATCGAACGTCGAGCGCACCACCATTGATTTCGAGCTCCACGGCACGAAGAAATTCGTCACCAGTCTTCTGGTCGCGGAGCTGTTGCCCGGCCAAGCCCCCGCAAAGCCGGCCGCCCCCAAGCGCGCCTCGAAAAAGGCCCGCTCTTCCGCATCGGCCCCAGCCAAGACGGCTGCGCCGTGAATGGCAGCCTTGCATCCGGCAGGCGGGCTTGCGGCAAGAAGACGGACCGGAAAGGGGAAAAGGCCCGCAGAACCTCCAGCGAGCTGTGAACCATGCAGCCGAGAATCCTGATCCAATTCGAGGGATGCACCGTGGCGGCCGCTTCACGAACCTACAATTTTCAGGTGGTTGACGCGCCCGGTCAGTCCCGCTATTTCAGCGTCCAGGTTGCGTCGGAACTGTTTCGCGCCGCGCTTCTGAAGTTTCAGGACGGCCCCCCCATCTCCTTTGAGCGATTGCAGCGGGAAATAGACCGCGAGACAGCGGAGTCGCATGCAGAAGCTCATTTGAATATTGGTGAGACCGATATTCAGGAATATCTGAACCGCCATTATTCGGCAAAGGATCGCAAGAGAGGTCCTGCCCCCCGGCCCATTTACTGAAGCCGTCATCCAGAAGCGCTTACCTTGGCAGAAGCGCTTACCCTGAGCAACTTACCCTGAGCGTAGTCGAAGCGAGCCGAATGGGGCAGCGACGAAAAACTGCTGGTAAAGCAGGCTCTTCGTCGCCTTCGGTTCATTCCCCCACCTGCGAACTCGTCGCACTTACAGCTTGGCGAGGCCTTCGTTCAACTCGATGTAGGTCCCCCACGGATGATTGTTTCCGCTACGGCTCCACGTGGATTTCCAGCGCTTCGTTCCACTCCGGCAGTTTCGAGTAGAGGACGCGCAAGCTCATCCCTACGCGGAAGTGCGAGCGGTCCGGAACGCCCACCACGTCGGCGGAGTTCGAAATGCGCAGCTCGAGCTCCGGCCCGCCCTCCGGCGCGATTTTGATGATCCTTCCCTCATCTCCGGCGTCGGTGATTTTCCCGCGAACTTCGATTTCGACAGCGGGAACGATCTCCGGCCCCATCCCTTGCAGCTCGCGGTGCAGCTCCGCGGCCATCACGGGCAGATGGATGGTGCGGTCCCACTGCGGGTACTCGTTCATGTGGAACACCTCGCGGATGGCCCCCACCGACAAGCCGCGGTCCATCATGCCGCGCACCCGCCGCCGCGCCGTGACGAGGTAATCCAGCATGGTCTGCAAATCCTTCGCGTCGCCCACCGGCCCGTGCGCCATGACGACGAACTTCGGCTGCAGCGGGATCAGCGCTTCCAGATACTTGATCATGCCCCACGTGGTCCCGTGGCTGT
>CAYWWM010000320.1:0-1944 GCA_964461735.1 uncultured Solibacteraceae bacterium
GTCAGATGCTGGCCGCCGCTGCCGGAGCGGGCAACAAGACCTGGCGCGCCTACCTCAGCACGCAGGGTCCGGGCGCCGTCAACGCCCGTGACCGCATCGGCGCGGGTCCGTGGCATAACGCCAAGGGCGTCCGGGTTGCGGCCAACGTCGCCGATCTCCACGGAGACAACGAGCGCGATCGCAACTATCTCTTCAAGGAAACCGCGCTGGACGAGAAGGGCAACCCGGTCAAAGGCCGCGGCGACCAGCCCAATCAGCACGACATGTTGACGGGTTCCGATTCGCTCGGCAGGGCGTTCCCGGCCGGCACGGACCGGACCTGCAACAACTGGACCAGCAGCAGCACCGGCAATGCCATGCTCGGCCATCATGACCGCTCCGGCGGCAACACCACGTCCTGGAACTCGGCGCATCCGTCCCGGAGTTGCAGCCAGCCGGATTTGGTGGCCACCGGCGGCGCCGGCTTGTTCTATTGCTTCGCGACGAATTAAGCCGCTGGTTGTCTGATTCCCATGCCGCGAATGCGGCAGCAGGCAAATGGTGGGATTACGCCCCGTCGGGTTGATTGGTTTGCCTCACCCGGCGGGGCGCGTTTTTAGGGTCTCGCGGAGTTGCCCGCCGCCGCGACCGTTACCTTCGGCGCATAGCCCGGATCAATCTTCCGAATGCGCGCGAGCAGCCCCTGCGCCAGTTGATTCCTGCCGAGTCGCTGCGCAACCCCGGCCAACTGCTCCAGGCGAAACAATCCCGTCACCCAGCCGTCGAGCCCCGTCTCCTCGGCGTAGTCGTCCGCCAGCTTGAGCAAAACGTCTTCGCCTTCCTTCGGATTCGGTCCAAGCAAGGCAAACTGCGCTTCGAGCGGTTTCAGCAGGGAATTCTCCCAGTTCCGAGGCTGGGCGGCATACATCGGGTGGTTGGCAACGTCCTTTTGGAACGTGGCCAGGTGTGTCTTGGCCTGTTCCTGTTCGCGGCGGGCTTCATCGGTTCGGCCCAGCAACAGCAGCGCTTCGGCGGCGCGCGCCGACCCGATCATGCGAGCCAGGGCGAGCGGCCGTTGCTGGGCTTCGCGGGCCGCCCGCAGAGCCTCTTCGTATCGTCCGCGCAACAGCAGGTATTCGAGCCAAGGGTCGGTGAACCGTCCGTCGCGCAGGCTCCGCACTTCGAGATCAAACGCTTCTTTGAGCAGCCGTTCGGCTTCCCGCTCGTTCCCCAGCCGCAACTGGACGGACCCCATCAGGTGGATGTTGTGCCCGTGGTGCCACTCCTCGACCGGCGGGATGCCCTTGGCGAAATATTCCCGCTGGAGCCGATCCGCTTTTCCAAGCTGGCTCAAGGCTTCCTGCCACTTGCCGAGTCGCGGAAGCACGTGGGCGTACATGTGCTGGGCGTGCGGCACGCCCGAAACGGCGGCGGCATATTTCGCGCCGTTTTCCCCGGATTTTTCGTATTGGCCGACTCCCTCGTAGGCATGGATCAGGTAATGATTCGCTCCCCAATGGTTCGGATCGTGCAGCAGCGCGGCTTCGTAGTAAGCGATGGAGCCGACGCGGCCGCCTTGCCCGCGCCCGGTCGCCCGGGCTTCCTCGGCGTTGCCCCGCAGGACCCATGCATGAGCGTCGTCCGGGTCCATGGCGATCAGCGCGTCAATCGCGGCCCGATATTCTTCGAGTTTGCGCCGGCTCTCCGGCGGCGCGGCGAAGATCGCTTCCCACTGCTTCTGCCCGAGTTCGATCCATTTCGCTTCTTTCGGCGTGATCTTGCCTCGTGCGGCGAGCACCGCCGCTTTCTTCATGTGGTCGAAGGCATCGGCCATGGCCTCGGCGTTGAAGTAGGCTTTGGCCAGGCCGAGTTCCGCCATCGCCAGCTCGGGGTCGCGCCGCAGGGCCTCATGGAAGGACCGCGCTGCCTCGACCCAAACATACGAGTGCAGGTAGGCGATCCCCT
>CAYWWM010000320.1:1954-4123 GCA_964461735.1 uncultured Solibacteraceae bacterium
AGAAGGCCTGCGCCTCGGCGGAATTCGTGCTGACTTTCTGGGGCAGCCGTCCCGCGCCGCGGTCGAGCGTCGCCCGGCGCTCCATCACTTCCTTCGAGGAGACGCGCGGAATCTGCTCGACCCCCGCCGGCAACGCGATCTGCTGCGCCCGGGCTGTCCAGAATCCTCCCGCGAGAACGGCCCCCGCGGCGATCCACATCCGCCAACGTTCCACTTGGCTTTTGCTCATGTCGCGTATCTCCTGGGCCGCCGCGTGACGCGTGCGAAGGATCCTTGGCGAAGAAAGCGATCTCCGTGGCTACTCGGTGCCGACCAATTCGTGGTGCAGCACCATGAGCTGCTTCGCGCGCAGAGCCAGAGAAGCGTACGTGCGGCCTTCGTTATCGCTAAACTCGACTTCAAATACATCCGGGGCCAGTTGCTCCACGATCGTCCCGACCTGTCCGCGGTGCAAACCGCGGGAGGGCAAGTCTTCCAACAACGCTACCACCGCGAAAGGTTTGATCGGCTCCATCGCGTTACTCACAGCACGCAACAGGTAACCAGGCGAGGAAAATTTCTCCCCGCAAGACAATCCAAATACTCCGGACCCTCGCGGAACCCGACGCCCTGCCATTGCAAAGTCTACCACGTACCTTTGCCCATAGTCATCTTGCTCCCCCAGCGAAGCCTCGCCTTCCACGCCGGCCTGCAAAAGCGCCTGTCGAAGAGTGTCGGCCTCTTCAGCGTGAATACCCAAAAGGGAGGCGAAAAGGCGTGCCTTGTGGCGACCGCGGGAATGCCGCTCATCCAGGCAGTACTCTCGGAGTTTCCTGACATCTACGAGTGCGCCTTCCCCGCCAGGAAGCTTCATGGTACGCTCACCATCCCACGCGATCTTCTCCCTCAAACCTGCAATTGCTCCAGCACGGTTCGCACCTTCGGCAGCAATTCCCGGGGCGCGTCCTGCAACGGCACGCGGAGGGAGCCGGAGGGGCTGAACTGCACGCCCGGATGCCGCTTCAGAAACTCCATCAGACGGTCGGGGTTCACGGCGGCGCTCGGATGGAACTGAAGGAGGAGCGTTTGGTTTCGCCGCTCGACGGATTGAATCCGCATCTGCTCGGCGGCGGCCTTGAGCGCGGCATACTCGAGCAGGTTGCGGACCGGCGGGGGAAGCGGCCCGTAGCGGTCTTCCAACTCCTGTTCGGCGCGGGCCCGCTCTTCGGGCGCGCGCACCGAGCCGATGACCTTGTACATCCGCAGCCGCTGACTCTCCTCCGGGATGTAGCTGGCGGGGATGCGGATGTCGAGGCCGAGGTTGATGCTGACGGCCACCTCGGGACGGGTCTCTTCCCCGCGCAATTCCTGGACGGCGCGTTCGAGCATCTGGCAGTAAAGCTCAAACCCGACGGCATTGACGTGCCCGTGCTGTTCCCGCCCCAGAAGATTGCCGGCGCCGCGCAGCTCCATGTCGAGCGCGGCCACGCGAAACCCGGAGCCGAGTTCGCTGAACTCTTTGAGGGCGCTCAGACGGTGGCGAGCCTCCGGCGACAATTCCGCATCTTCCGGGACCAGCAGGTAGGCATAGGCGCGGCGGTTCGAGCGCCCCACGCGGCCGCGCAACTGGTAAAGCTCCGCCAGACCCATGCGGTCCGCCCGGTTGACGAGGATGGTATTGACGAGCGGAATATCGAGGCCGTTTTCGATGATCGTGGTCGCCGCCAGGACATTGGTGTCGTTCCGCAGAAAGCCGAGCATGACCCGCTCGAGCTGCCGCTCGTTCATCTGGCCGTGGGCCATCGCAATGCGGGCCTGGGGAACGAGCTTCTGAATCCGCGCGACCATGCCCGGCAGCGACTCGACGCGATTGTGGACGAAATAGACCTGCCCGCCGCGCTCGAGTTCCTGCTCAATCGCCGTCTGGACGATTTCTTCGCTGAAGGGGGCCACCACGGTCTGAATGGCCAGGCGGTCCCGCGGCGGGGTTTCGATCAGCGACATCTGGCGCAGGCCCACCAGCGACATGTGCAACGTGCGCGGGATCGGCGTGGCGGAGAGCGAGAGCACGTCCACGGATTTCTTCAGCGCCTTCAGCCGTTCCTTGTGCCGCACGCCGAACCGCTGCTCCTCGTCCACGATCACCAATCCCAGATCGGGAAACACGACGTCCTTCGAGAGCAGCCGGTG
>CAYWWM010000321.1:0-2557 GCA_964461735.1 uncultured Solibacteraceae bacterium
CCGCCGTGGGACCGAATCTCCGAGCCTCCGGGGCGGCGGTGATTGACGCCACGGACCGGATCGTCCTGCCGGGCTTCATTGACACGCACCACCACCAATATCAGGCCGTCTTGCGGGCCGTCATCGCCGATGCCTTGCTGACCGCGGACTATAACCGGGTCATCAACAACCCCGCCGGGCTGAATGCCTTCTATATGCCCGACGATGGGTATATTGGAGAGCTGCTGGCATCCGTGAGCCAGATACGCGCGGGCGTCACCACGTGCGTGGACCTCTCGCAGATCTCGCATTCGCCGGCACACAGCGACGCCTGTATTGCAGGCCTCAAGGAGTCGGGGCGCCGGGCCGTCTTCGGCTTCTCTGCCGGGCTAGGCCCCTCCCATCGGTTTCCCCAGGACATTGAGCGGCTGAAGTCCCAATACTTCTCTTCGCAGGACCAGTTGTTGACGCTGGCTCTCCACGCGGGCCTCGATGCCAAGAACTGGGAGCTGGCCCGCCAGACCGGTGTGCCCATCATCGCGCACGTCACCAACCCAATGGCGGTGGCGCAGCTCGAAGCCCTGGGGCGCGCCGGGCTGATGCGCGACGACAACGAATACATCCACTGCATTCATTTCACCGAGACGACCTGGCAAATGGCCCGCGACACGGGCGGCAAGATCTCGATCGCTCCCATCATTGAGATGACGGAGGGGCACGGGACCCCGCCGTTCCAGCAGGCGCTGGATCACGGCTTCCGGCCGAGCCTGAGCACCGACGTCGAAACCTCGATGACCGCCGACATGTTCACGGTGATGCGTACCTCTTTCGCTGTTCAACGTATGCTCCTGAACGAACGGGCCTCCCGCGGCGAAGCGAACCTCCCCCTTTGGCTGACCTGCCGGGACGTCCTGGAATTCGCCACCATCGAGGGCGCCCGGACCGCGCATCTGGACCACAAAGTCGGCTCGCTCAGCCCCGGCAAGGAGGCTGACATCATCCTGCTGCGGGCCGACGACCTCAACGTCTTTCCGCTCAATAACGCGCCCGGGGCCGTGGTGACGCTCATGGACACCAGCAACGTGGACACCGTCTTCATTGCCGGCAAAATCATGAAGTGGAAGGGAAACCTGGTCGGCGTAGACCTCGCCAGGCTGCGGCGGCTGGCCGACCGCGCGCGTGACGGCATTCTGGCTCGCGCCCGTTATCCCAAAAACCTCCTCCAGACCTGCTGCCCGCGCGGATGAGCGCCCGAAGGAGCAACCGCGTGGAGCGCATCACGGTTTCGACCGGCACGCCGTGGGAGCCGATGGTAGGCTACTCGCGGGCCGTCAAAGTCGGCAGCCGCATCTATGTTTCCGGGACCACGGCCACGGACGAACGGGGCGAGATCGTCGGAGCAGGCGACGCTTACGCGCAAACTTTCCAGGCCCTCAAGAACATCGAGAGCGCACTCCAAAAACTGGGCGCGAGTCTGCACCAAGTCGTTCGAACCAGGATGTTCGTCACGGACATAGCCCGCTGGGAGGAGTATGGCCGCGCGCACGGCGAATTCTTCCGGGACATTCGTCCGGCGACAACCATGGTGGAAGTAAAGCGGCTCATCTCCCCCCAAATGCTGATCGAGATCGAAGCCGACGCGGAGCTGTAGCAGGATCAGTCTAGCCACAGAGACACAGAGAGCACGGAGAAGAAATTTCAAATTTCAAAATATTTCAAATCAAGAAATCGGAAGAGGAAGAGCCGGTCCCTCGTCACTTCGTTCCTCGGGATGACAAGGGTTTGACTTTATTCTGGCTTCTGACTCCTGACTCCTGGCTCCTTTCTTGCAGGTCCCTCGTGGCGGAGTTTAGGCCATTTCACAGATGGTGTATAGGGTTCTTGGGAGCCCCGGAGGGGCGATTGACAATGGCCCAGGATTCGATATGAACCAAACAGATGTGACTGTCCGGCATAATTTTCAGTCGTCCCTGACGGGACTTCTCCCCTCCTACCAATCTTGACCCAGCACTCAGTTCGGCGCGAAAGCAAAACGCGCCGAACCGTGCTGGGCTATTCTCATTCGTCCCTACGGGACTCCTATCCTGGATGGGATAAGAGTTCACGCCCGGGCGCGGTAGACCATTGCGCCCCAGCCCCAGTCAATCTCGAAGCGGCGGGACATCTCGATCTGGAAGCCGGCGGAAGTGAGCAGGCGGGCGAGCTCGTCCATGCCGTAGCAGTGTTCCAGGCCGTAGCGGTGAATGCCGGTCTGATGCGCCACGCGCAAGGCCCACTGGCCGATCTTGCAGGTAAGGAAATCGTGGCACCAGTCGGCGATTACGAGGAAGCCTTCGGGCCTGAGGACGCGGTGGAACTCCATCAGGACCGCGACGGGATGGCAATAATAATGGAAGCTGTTGGCGCAGACCACGGCGTCCACGCTGGCGGTGCGGAAGGGAAGGATCTCGGCCAGGGCGTTGTTCCAACTCACCGGGCCATGGCCGTTGCCGTGGCCGTTGAGCTTGCTCTGGGCTTCGCGCAGCATGGCGAAGGAGGCGTCCACGCCGATGATGTGAACCGGCGGGTGGCCGTTCTG
>CAYWWM010000321.1:2657-4120 GCA_964461735.1 uncultured Solibacteraceae bacterium
CCCAAAGTCCGACCAGTTCGCCGAGGCTGTGGATTTCGGCCTCGACCGCAGGCGTGGGGAATGTCTGGGGCCGCGCAGGGTCCTCGCGGTTGAGATACACAGTGCGGAATCCGAGGGCGCTGGCGGGCGCGAGGTCGTAGGCGGCGCCGAAGGCGACATGCGCGATCTCCTGGGGGACTCCTCCCATCTTCGCCAAAGCCAGCCGGAAGATGGCCGGGTCGGGTTTATAGGATCGCGCGTCTTCTGCCGTCATAAGCACATCAAAGCGAACCGCCAGGCGCCGCAGCGAACTACCGAGCAGCTCCCGGTCTATGTTCGAAATAACCGCCAGTCTATACCGTTGCGAGAGACGAATCAATGCCGGGTTCACGTCCGGGAACGGCTCCCAGCCGGCGAGCGAATCGAGAAACGCTTCGACGGCATAGCGGGGACAGCGGTATCCGAGCGCATCCATGGCGCGCCGGAAGCTGTTTTGCAGGATTTCCGCATAGCGCACATACGGTTCCTGGAGCATCTCCCACTGAATTCGCTCCCAAATCCCGAAAGCGTCGGCTTCTTCTTCGCCTGGCGGAAGACAGTCCCGAAACGCGGCGGCGATCCCACGCTGCCAGTCAATCAGCGTGCCGTAGCAATCAAAGCTCAGCCAACGCGGCGGCGGAAGCGACGGCGTGGTCATGAAGCAGCCTCCGGACCGGATCACAAGCCGCTCCGAATCAAGGAAGCGTCGGGCGCAATCAATTGGCCGGCTGGGATCCGGCCAGCACCTCCCGGGCCAGAAAATTCTCGATGCGAGCCTCGCTGTGCAGCTGCTCGGTGAAGGCCGTGCGCAACAGTTGGTCGCGGCGGCCCTGCAACTCCTGCTGCACCGCGTGGCGGACCTCCGGGTTTTCGAGCGTCAACTGGCCCGGCTCGCGCCGGCCGAGCAGCTTGAGGAGAAGAAAGCCTCCGGGAACCGTGAGGACAGGAGTCACCTCGCCAACCTGCAAGCGCAGCACGGCTGCTTTGGGAGATGCGCCGAAGCGGTCGAGGGCCTCGGAAGGCTGGTAGCCAATGTCGCCGCCCGTCTGCGCCGTCTGCGGGTCATCGGAAAGCTGGCGAGCCACTTGTCCGAAATCCTCTCCCGCCTGGAGGCGCCCTGCGGCCGCGCGGATCTTCTCGGAGCCTGGCAAGCCCTGGCCACCCGGGTTCGCTGTCCCCGGGGGCGGATTCTCCGCCACCGCAATCAGCCCGACACGGTACTGCCGCTCCGGGATCAAAAAGGTCTGCTTGTTTTCCTCGTAAAAAGCTTGGATCTGCGGTTCGGCGATTTGCGATTTCGCCCCCAGCTGGTTTTCGACTACTTTGCGCGTCAGGAGATTCCGGGTGAGGTCGCGGCGCAGGTCCTCCTCGGTGAGGCCGCGCTGCTGCAGTGAGCTGCGGAACTGCTCCTCCGGGGCATTCCCCTTGAGGCTCTGCACCTCGGC
>CAYWWM010000322.1:0-4113 GCA_964461735.1 uncultured Solibacteraceae bacterium
TGATCAAGTCGCAGGCGAGCGCCAATTCGAATCCCCCGCCAAACGTGACGCCGTGAACCGCGGCAATCGTCGGGATCGGCGAGGCATCGAGGCAGTTGAGCACTTTGTGAATGCGCTCAAGAAAATCGCGAACGCCCGCGCTGCGGGCCGGCTCCTCGACTTCCTGCGAACGGCGATACAGTTCCCGCAGGTCAGCTCCGGCGCAGAAGCCCGCCGGAATCGTGCTGTAGACGATCACCGCGGCGGCGTCCGCTTCGCGTGCATCTGCACGGCTCAAGGATTCCAGCTCCTCAGCGAACCGCTCCAACTCCTCGAGCGTCTGCGAGCCGATCTCGTTTAACGGCTCGCGATGGAGCGCAAGCTCCAGGCAGCCGTCCGCGAGCGTCCAGGAAAGCGTTTGACCGTTGAATTGATTCATGGTTTGTTAAGGAAGAATGACCGCTCGCTCCCGCTCGCGGCTCGGATTCAGCTCCTTCTTCTGAGTTGCCTCTTGCCTTTAGCCCGCTCCCTCACGGTCGCGGCTCGGATTAACCACCGCTGCCTTGCGGTCGCGGCTCCGAACGTCTGTGTCCTAACTTCTACCTTCTAACTTCCGCCTTCTTCCGATACATCCCCTCGATCTGCTCCCCATACCGTCTCTCGATCGCGGCGCGCTTGAGCTTTCCGTTTACCGTCAACAGTCCATTGTCCACGGTGAAGGGTTCGGCGCAAAGATGAAATGCATGCACGCGCTTGTAATGCGGCAAGCGCTGATTCACGGCTTCGATGGTGGCTTCGGCTTCCTGGGCATTCACGGCGCCCGCGATCAGGGCAGCAATGTAGCTGCGCCCGTTGCCCACCAGCACCACTTGCTTTGCGCCGGGCAGCGACCGCAGCAGCTCGTCCTCGATCGGCTCGGGGGCCACGTTATGGCCGGAGCTCGGAATAATCAGGTTCTTGACCCGGCCAGTGATGCTCCAATTGCCGGAGCCGTTCACCTCCCCTTGATCGCCGGTGTGAAACCAACCGTCGCGGAGGACCTCGGCGGTCGCCTGCGGCCGGCCCCAGTAGCCCTGGAAAACGTTCGGCCCGCGGACCAGAATTTCGTTGTTCTCTCCCAGCCTCATCTCGATTCCCGAAATCGCTGGCCCGACACGCCCGGGCTCGATGTGATCGGGATAGTCCATCGTGCAGATGGCCGTCGTCTCGGTGAGCCCGTACACCTTAAGCACTGGCAATCCCAGCATATGAAAAAACAGTTGAGTCTCTCTGGCGAGCGGCGCAGAACCGCAGATCAATGCTTTCAGGTGGGGTCCTAATCGCTTTCGGATCGAAGGAAACAGGAAAGCGCGCCCTGCCGCCAGCCGCAGCGTATCGGGCCCCGACACTTCCCCTGCATGCTGCCGAAACCAGGCGGCCTTGGCGCTCTGATAGAGCCACTGGACGGCTCCGCCTCTTTTGTTCAATTGCTCCTCCACGCCGGAGCGCACTCGTTCGAGCAGCGCCGGGACATTCAAGAAATAGTCCGGCGCGGCCAGCCGCATTTCCTCCATGAGCTTGGTCAAATCGGTCGAGAGCGTCAGCACGGCGGTGCGGGAAAGACAGCTCAGCAGAAGTATCCACGAACCGGCGAAGCAGAAAGGGAGGTAATGGAACACACGATCCGGGGTTGCTTTCGTCCCCATGAGAAGGTCCAACCGCTCCGTGGTGCAGCGCAGCATGTGGTCCAGGTTTCCCACGGAGAGGACCACGCCCTTGGCTTCGCCTGAAGTCCCGGAAGTGTAGATGATCGTGACAGGATCATCGGTCGAGAGGACACGCGGCGGCGATGTCACCGCACGAGGAGGCGCGGTCGCTTCCGCACTCGCACCGGAAATCTCATCGAGAAGAACTGTGCGCGGAGCTTCCGGCCAGAGTCGTGTGATGGACTCGCGGAGCGCAGCGTCGCCGCAGATCAGGAGCGAGGGGGAGCAATCCTTCGTCATAACGACTAATTCCCCCGGCGCTTGCCGCGCGTAGAGCGGCACGACCAGGATGCCTTCGGCCATCAGCGCCAGGTCCATCGCGGCCCAGCGAATTCCGTTGTGGGCCAGCAGCGCGCACCGGTCGCCCTTTTGCAGTCCGGCCTGATTCAAGAAAGCGCGCGCTGCGGAAACCATTGCCAAGAGGTCCTCGCCGGTGGCGGGGACAATCTTTCCGTCGCGCACTTCTTGCAGCACGGGCTGGCCGGAGGCCCGGCGCAGGCGCTCGAAGATGGTTTCCAGGAAATTCATGCGCTGTAGGCTTCCGCTAGCTTGCGAAGATTCGGGCTCAAAGGAGGCAGGTAATCCTCCCAGGAGAGCAGCCCGCTCCGCACGGGAAATTCGGGATAGCGGCGCTGCACGTGCTCTTCGAGATAGACGCCCATGCGCGCCATCACTTTCAGGTTCCGCACCACGGTCCGCCCGATGCCGTCCCGGATGGGCTCGGCCTCGCGGACGAGCGTTTCCATCGCGGCCAGAAGCCTCTGTTCCAGGTCCGGATCATCCACTTCCAGCGAGAGATTCGGCGTGCCGCGCTCGCGCATCAGGTTGCGGATGCGCTCGTCCATCGTGACTCCGGCCGAGACTACCAACCCGGGCATCGAAGTGACAATCGCATGATAGCGCGATGAAACCATAAACTGGCCGCAGCGGAGGATTCTCACCAACTGGAACATGTCGTACTGATCGGAAGTGAAAATGGGAAGCGCTCCGAGATGGGCGGACAACCGGCGGCAGGCGTCGCCGTCCAGGCGCTCCATGCCGACTACGATGGGGAACATGCAGTGTTTCCGGCGGAACGCTGCGACGGCCTTCGCAAACTCCGCAAGGTACTTCTCGTAGGCCCGCTGAACTTGCGGCCCGGAGTTGTGAAAGTAAAGCGAGCGGTAGTGGCTGTCCCGATACGTCCCGATGGAAACCCGGGCGAGATATTTCATCAGCGAGGGCTTGACCGGCCAAAAGAAGGGATTCATCGGGCAGAGAATCCAAACTGGAAGCTTGCCATCCCATCCCGCATCCCGGAGAGCTTTCCCGCCGTATTCGGGTCCGAGCGGCTCAAAGGTCCAGGCGGTGTCGGTGCCCAATTCTGTCGGGACGTTCAATTGCCGGAGCACCGTGCGAGACTCCTCGTTGCGCGTGATCACCAGCGATTCGCTGCAATAGCGGCGGACCATCTGGGCGAGCAGCGCATCCATCGGCCCGGCCTCGGCCCCGTAGCCGACCGAGAGCTTGTTCTGCGCCGAGGCGATTCCGAGCGAACCGACCATCATCGTGGTCAGCGCGTTCGCCCACGTGCTCTTGAACATCGAGCCTTCGCACGCCACGACGCCGTGGTGCCGGGGCACTTCCCGATAGAGAAAAGGAGGGAACAGCGCAGGCAGGTGAACCTGCTTGGCCTCCCCGAAGTAGCCTCGCGAGAGTGCGGGATCGTGCGACATGACGGTGAGGTCCAGATTTTTCTCGCCAAGCACGAGCCGCACTTGGCGGAGCATCTCCTCGACGCGCACGTCCGAGCCCGTATTGCGCGCGCCCATGTAGCCGGCGAACAACAGCTTGAGTTTCGTGCCGGGACGCCACGGCTCGCCGTAGCCGAGCATCCATTCGAGCTTCGCGAGCTCGATCAGTCCGCCGACCCAGAGTTCCAAGAGTTGGTCCGTCATCCAATGGACTCCTTGGCGGCAGACTCCGTGGCGGCGGACTCCCGGGCTGCGCGCGGCCACTCCTGATACGGGTACTGGAAATGATGTTCCGTACTGAATTGGAGCAGCGGATAGCTGTATTCGGTGAACGGGGCAGGCGCCAGCCCCGTCTCCGCGACCACGCGCGTGTTGTCAAACACCGTGTTCCAGATCAGGTAGGGCAGGAAGACCTTGAGCAAAGACGCCCCGTAGCCCAGCGCTCCCCGGCGTCGGGAAAGCAGATCCGCTATGGCCCCGAACGGGCGCTCCAGCAGCGGCAGATACAGCGGCCGCCGCGTCCTTCGGGCCTGGGCCAAGTGATCGGTCAATTGCCGGAACGTCTGCGATTTCGTTCCCGACGAGAGGTGGTAGATTTCGTAATTCGGGTTTTCCTTCTGGTGGAGCCGCACAATCGCCTCGGCCACGACATCCAC
>CAYWWM010000323.1:0-4097 GCA_964461735.1 uncultured Solibacteraceae bacterium
GCGACTCGAAATCCGAGAGCGTGCACCGGCAGATCGAGAGTCTTCTCCGCGGAGAGCCGAACGTGCTGGTGTGCCTCGACTCGGATCACTCCTACGCCCACACGCTCGAGGAATTGCGGCTGTTTTCACGCTACGTTCCAGTGGGTGGCTATCTGGTGCTGTTTGACACTATCTGCGAGGACTTGGCAGACACGCCGAACGGCGACCCTGCCTGGGCGCAGGACAGCCCGATGGCGGCCCTGCGGCAGTTTCTCGCCGAGGCTCCCAACTATGTGAGCGATGCTTCGTGGGAGAAGTTCCTGGTGACCTTTGCACCTCAAGGCTTCCTGCTCCGGCAAAGCTGAAAGGAAGGTGTCAGAGAACACTCCGCATTGGGCTGCCGATTTTCGGGTGCATGAATCGGGCAAGGCGTGTTAAACTGAGACCACTATGGGAAAGAAAAAAGGGAAAGCGGCCGCGGTGCCTTCGAAATCTTCCCAGGGCTCCTACACGCCGATTCTGGTGGTGGCGGCAATCGTGGCCGGGATGGCGATCTTTTTCTATAGCGGCAGAGACACGTCGCGCGGAACGGGGCAGTTGGCGGGAACGCTTCCCCCGGAGTACAGCTCCACGAATCCAGCCCTGCGGAACCGGCTGATTCTGCCGGCCCGCGCGCATCCAACGCGGCCCGTGACGCTGCCTCCAGAATCCTTCAGCGATGACGAGACCCGCCGAGCCTACCAGGCAGCGAGAGATTATCCGGAAGTCCTCGAATCGGTTTCCTGCTACTGCGGCTGCTTCCGGGAATCCGCCCACCGCAACAACCTCGATTGCTTCAAGGACAACCACGGCATCACCTGAGCGCTGTGCCGCGCGATTGCGCTGGAGGCGCAACGACTGCACCAGTTGGGAACCCCGCTCGCTCAGATCAAGCCGCTCGTAGACGAGAAGTACGCCCCGCGCATGCGCTGATCCCCCAGAGCGGGAAGAACCCGTGGGCGAACCGTGGCCACCGAGACCCCCATCTCCGATTCCTCTCCCGTCATATCCGTTTTCGGCAGTTCCAGAGTCACCGACAACAGCGCCGCGTATCGGCAGGCGCTGGAACTGGGCGCTGGGCTTGCGCGGGCTGGATTCTCCGTCGCCACGGGCGGCTACTCCGGAGTCATGGAGGCGGTCTCGCGCGGGGCGGCCGAAGCGGGCGGCCCCGGTGGAAAAGTCATCGGAGTCGTATCTCGCTCGCTCTCCGGAAAGCCCAACGCTTGGGTCAGCAGGAAAATCGTGGTCGAAACCTGGGAGCAGCGGTTGTTCCGTCTGATCGCTCTCGGGGACGGTTACGTGGCCTGCCCAGGCGCCACCGGAACGCTCGTGGAACTGGCCGTGGCCTGGGAGATGATGTCGAAAGGGCAGCTCAGTCGCAGGCCCCTCGTCGCTCTGGGACCCTTCTGGCGGCCGATCGTCGAACAGATCGAAGCAGCCGATGAAACGGCGCGCGGAGTTGTTTCCCTGGCGGAATCGGTTTCCGCGGCGATCCAGACCATTCAGGAACGCCTAACAGATTCCGAATTCCGGATCCCGGAAAAGCTGGGCCGCTTGCAAAATACCTCCGAAGGCCCGTGAACATTGGCTAAAACCAACCTCCGCAATTCTCCTTGACACGCTCCGCAAAGCTGTGGGAGACTGGCGTCGGTGCACGCTGATGAAAAGCTAACTATGGCTCCATTATTCCAAACCGAGCAACGTCGAGTCCCGGTCGCTTCCGCGACCAGCGGCATCCGCGTGAACCCCATTCTCGTCGGCATTCCAATGCTCAATCGGGAGGATCACCGGACCTAGGGTGGTTTCATAAACCAGTTCTTTCGAGAACACGAAGCCGCCCCACCGGGCGGCTTTTTTGTTTTGGTTTCAGGGCATGGGACGGGTTCCATGGCACAACCGGCGGCCACAATCGGCCGCCCCAGTCTGGAGGTCAGTGTGGCGGCCGTATCCATTCGCGTGAGCAACGTCAAGAAAGTTTTCCGGAAGGGCGGCGGGCTGGCTCGGCGCAAGGTCACGGAGCAGTGGGCGCTCCAAGGCGTGAGCTTCGACGTGCGCACCTGCGAGTCCTATGCGTTGCTGGGGCCGAAAGGCTCCGGCAAGTCTACGCTCATCCGCATTCTCGCCACGCTGCTGCTGCATGACGAAGGCGCCGTGGAGATCGAAGGGCTGCGCCTTCCCGAGCACGAAGCCGAAGTGCGGGAGATCGTCGGGCGCGTCAGCGTGGACGCCGCGTTCTACAAGAAGATGTCGGCGAAAGAGAACCTGCTTTACTCCGCGTTCATGTACGGACATCGCGCCCGGTCGGCCGAGAGCCGTGCGCGAGAGATTCTCGGCGAGCTCGGGTTCCCGGCGAACCGCTTCAATGATCCTCTGGAGGAGATGAGCCGCGGCATGCAGCAGAAGATCGCGATCACGCGGGCGCTTCTGATCAATCCCCCGGTGCTGCTGTTGGATGAGCCGACCACGGGTCTCGACCCCGCGAGCAAGCGCGACGTGCAGCGGTTCCTGGAGCGCGTGCGCAAGCAGCACGGCACAACGATTCTGCTCACTTCGCACGACATGGGAGAAGCCGAGCGCCTGTGCGAGCGGATCGGATTGCTGGCCGAGGGAAGGCTCGTCGCGGAAGGCACCGCCGACGAACTCCGCCGGAAAGCCAACGCCGAGAATCTCGACGACGTGTTCATCACGCTCACCGGCGAACGCCTGGTGGACGAGGAAAAGGACGCAGCAGGAGTGAGATCATGATCAGTCGAAGCCAACAAACATGGGCCTTTTTCTACCGGGACTGGCAGTTGACGCGCGCCTACTGGTCCTGGGTGGTAGTGTTCACGTTCTACGCCATCGTGACCTCGGCCACGGTGGCCTTGATCGGCGTGGCGGCGAACGATCCGCAGCTTACCCTGACGCTCACGATTGGGGTTCTGCTGTGGAGCTTTCTCTCGGTGCTCTTCAACGAGATTTCGATGTCCATCGCCTTCGAGCGGTGGGAAGGGACGCTCGAGTACACCTTCATGGCGCCGGTTCCGCGCCGGATTCACTTGCTGGGCATCAGCCTGTACGCCGTGACCTACGCCCTGTTTCGGGTCGTCTGCGTGTTGGGGGGACTGGTCCTGATGATAGACCTGCCCTGGGAATGGTCCCAACTGCCGGGAGTGCTGCTGGTGCTGGCTGTCAGCAGCGTGGCCTTTGTCGGCCTCGGACTCATGGCGGCCATTCTCCCAGTGATGAGTCCGGAGCGGGGCGCGGAAGCGACCAACATTTTGCAAGGAGTGCTGCTGCTGGTTTCCGGCGTCTACTATCCCGTGGAGGTGCTGCCGGAGTGGATTCAGCCGCTGGCGTGGCTGTCGCCGGCCACCTATGCGTTGCGGGCCTCGCGGCAGCTCCTGGGTCTCGAGGGAAACGGTCCCGCGACCTGGAGCGGCATCCTGCCCGAGCTCTCGGCCTTGGTTCTCTTGGGGGTGATCCTGGTTCCCCTCGGGCTGTGGATGTTTGGCCGGGCCGAAAACTGGGCCAAGCGAAACGGAAAATTGAAGCGCACGGGATGACACCGAGGAGTCGAGCCGCCGATCAGTGGTGCACAGCACGATGCGCTGCGGCAGCGCCTATGCTACCCTACGGAGACCACATGGTTCGGAGAGGTGTCCGAGTGGCTTAAGGAGCACGCTTGGAAAGCGTGTGTAGGGGAAACTCTACCGTGGGTTCGAATCCCACCCTCTCCGCCAGTTTTGTAAGTCCTTATGTTGTAATTGATTACAGGCCAACAAATCATTTGGTGTCTATTCTACGTCCCAGCTAAGTCGATTCTTTGACTGCCTGAGGGCATCTCTCACCGGAAGGAATCCAGCCGGCGGCGATCTATCTTCTGGGGCGCCCGCCGTATCTATCTTATCTACAGTTGTCACAAGAAGCCTTCGGGACCGCGTCAACGAATTCAGGTCCACGGCCCGCCGGGTAGGAATCGGAGTGCGCCGTGATCCGGGCAGAATGGATCATCGGTAAACATCATGAGACTTCGGGAGCGTGTGCAACGTGAAATTCAGGTTAGCCGGTCAGACAGGAGGTGACCACCTATTCCGTCA
>CAYWWM010000324.1:0-4094 GCA_964461735.1 uncultured Solibacteraceae bacterium
TGCTCGATTTCACGGCGGCGGACCTGGGCGTGATCGCGGCGAAGGCGGCCATGGAGCGCGCCGGTGTGCGGCCGGAGCAGGTGGAAGAAACCATCTTCGGGAACGCGCGGCAGGCGGGCGGCGGGCCGAACGTGGCGCGGCAGATCAGCTACCGAGCCGGGGTTCCGGAGACGGCGCCGGCGTACACCATCAACATGGCGTGTGCCAGCGGCCTCAAGGCGATTGCGCTCGGCTGCCAGGAGATCCAGCACGGGAACCTCGACTGCGTGCTCGCCGGAGGGACCGAGTCCATGAGCCGGCTCCCCTATCTAGTGGAGGGCGCGCGCTGGGGCATGCGGTTGGGCGACCAGACACTGGTGGACGCCATGTATCGCGACGGGTTTCTCGACCCGCTCTCGAAACTGCTGATGGGCGAGACCGCGGAAAGACTCGGCGGACTGTACAAGATCACGCGCGAAGAGCAGGATTGCTACGCGCAGTCTACGCAGTTGCGTGCTGAGGCCGCCACGAAAGAGGGCCGCTTCCGCGAGGAGATCGTTCCGGTCGAAGTGAAAACGAAGAAAGGTGTCCAGATGTTCGACACTGATGAGCACATCCGCTTCGGGGCGACGCTCGAAGGCATGGCGAAGCTCGCGCCGGTGTTCTCGAAAACAGGGACGGTGACGGCGGGCAATTCCTCCGGGATCACGGACGGGGCAGCGGCAGCAGTGCTGGTTTCGGAGCGCAAGGCAAAAGAGTGGGGATTGCAGCCGCTGGCGCGCGTGGTGGACTGGACGTCGGTCGGCGTGGACCCTTCCATCATGGGCATCGGGCCGGTGCCGGCGGTGCGCAAGCTGCTCGGGAAACTCGACTGGACGCTCGACAGCTTCGGGCTGGTGGAGCTGAATGAAGCCTTCGCGGCGCAGGTGCTGGCCTGCGACCGCGAGCTGCGTTTCGACCGGGACCGGCTTAACGTCAACGGGGGCGCCATTGCGCTCGGACATCCCATCGGATGCAGCGGCACGCGGATCGTCGTGACGCTCGCGCACGCCATGCGGCAGCGCGGCGTCGAGCGCGGCCTGGCAACGCTGTGCGTCAGCGGAGGCCTGGGAATGGCGCTGGCGCTCGAAGCGGGGGGATAGGGAATGGGGAGTAGGGAGTAGGGAGTAGGGGAAAACAAGAACAGATCCCTCGCTCGGGATGACAATCTGAGGGAGAGATAAGAGGCGATCATGGGAGATTCCGAACAGGCATCGGGGACGTTCGACGAGGGGATCGGACTACGGGCGGTCCAGGATCTCGCGTATCAATACGTGAAGTTGGAGATCGCGGATAACGTGGCGTGGCTGACGATGAATCGCCCGCCGTACAACGTGCTGACGGCGGACATGATGCTGGAGATGGCGCGCGCCATCGGCGAGCTGCACGCGGAACGCTCCGTGCGCGCGATCGTGCTCCAGGCGGCCAAAGAATGCACGGCGTTCTCGGCGGGCGTGGCGGTCGAAGACTCGCGGCCCGAACGCGCCTTCCAGACCCTCGAGGCGATGCAGGCGGTCTTCAGCAATTTCCTCGAAACGGCGAAGCCGGTGGTCACGGTCGTGAACGGGCCGGCGATTGGCGGCGGCTGCGAGCTGGCCGCGCTCGGCGACATCATCATTGCCACGCCCAAGGCGCGCTTCGCACAACCGGAAGTAAGGCTGGGAGTCTTCCCGCCGATGGCGGCGGTGATCCTGCCGCATGTGATCGGCCACAAGCGCGCCCTCGAAATGATCTTCACGGGGGAGCCGTTGAACGCGCAGGAGGCGCAGCGGCTGGGCCTGGTGAGCCGCGTGGTGCCGCAGGAAAAACTCGCCGAAGAGCTCAAAGCCATCTTGACTAAGCTCAGCGAGCAGAGCGCGCCGGTGCTCGAGATGGCCAAGCGGGTTCTCTACGACACCATCGGACTGCCGCTGCCCGCCGCGATGAAGAGATCGGCAGACATCTATTTGAACCAGTTGATGGATCTCGAGGACGCCCAGGAGGGCTTGCGGGCCGCCATCGAGAAGCGCAAACCAGTGTGGCAGGATCGGTAGAAAAGCGGGGAGCGGGGAGTAGGGAATGGGGAGTGGGGAAGGGTTTCCGGTGGGTTTCCCGCAACCGGCGCGGGTGGCGCGGACGGGGCGCTCGGGCGGGCGCGCGCGGCGGGCGCTGGGCGTGCTGGCGGCGGCGGTACTGATCGCCGTCGCAGCGGTGATCTTTATCGTAGGCATGTCCTGGGTGCGCTCCCAGGGAGCGATCCAAGTCGTCGAGGCACAGGTCCAGGCGATCCGCGCCGGAAACGTGGAGGAAGCCTACGAACTGTTTTCGCGGAGTTACCAGAGAGGGACCAGTCTTCCGATGTTCCGGCGCTGGCTGAACCGGCAGGGAGGTCTGGCGAACGTGCAGAACCTGCAATTCTGGGGACGCTCGGTGTGGGGCCGCACGGCGCTGCTGTGGGGCCGCTTCGAGGATGATCTGGGGCACCGCTACCCGGTCCGCTATCTGCTGGTCCAGGAGGGCGGCGCATGGCGGATCGAACGGTTCCAGCTTGCCTCGGAGCTTCCCGACCCTCCCCCGCGCAGCGAACGGCTGATCGGAATCTAGAAAAGGGGAGTGGGGAGTAGGGAACAGGGAACAGGAAGTGCAGGTCCCTCGTCGCTTTGCTCCTCGGGATGACAGGGTTTGGGTGGTTTTCTACTGGCTACTGACTCCTGGCTACTGACTCCTTGCTTGCAAGGCGGGAAGATTCTTGGGCCTACTCGGCGACATTGCCAAGGAACGGGTGCTGGCAGTCCAGGACTTTACTCTGCTGAGCGCCCGGGCGCTCGGAAACGTCTTTCGATCCCCCCATTACGGCGCGGACATCATCCGGCAGATGGACTTCATCGGGTTCGGATCGCTCCCGATCGTGATCCTGACGGGATTCTTCACGGGAGCCGTGCTGGCGTTGCAGACGGCGAGCACGCTGGCTACGTTCGGGGAAACCTCGCTGACGGGGCAGTTGGTGATGCTCTCGCTGGTGCGCGAGCTGGGACCGGTGCTGACCTCGCTCATGGTGGCGGGGCGGAACAGCTCCGGGATCGCCTCGGAGCTCGGCTCGATGGTGGTGAGCGAACAGATTGACGCCATGCGTGCGCTCGGCACCGACCCCAGCAAAAAACTCGTCACGCCGCGCCTGGTGGCGACCGTGGTGATGCTGCCCATGCTCACGGTGATCTCGGACTTCATGGGGTTGCTGGGGGGATTCGCCACGTCGTTTTTTATCATCCGCATGAATCCCTCGCAGTACTGGTACAGCGCCTATCAGGCCCTTTCCTTCGAGGACCTCTTCCAGGGACTGGCCAAGCCGCTGGTCTTCGCCTTCGTGGTGGCGCTGGTGGGCTGCTACTATGGGCTGACCACGAGCGGAGGCACGCAGGGCGTGGGGCGCGCCACGACGCAGGCCGTGGTGGCAGCGTCAGTGCTCATCCTGGTCTGCGATTTTTTCCTCACCAAGACGCTGCTTTGGCTGCTGGCCTGAAAGCGGGGAGTAGGGAATGGAGAGTAGGGAGTAGGGAAAAGCAATCCTGCGGAGCGATGGAACGGCAGAACCAGGATACCGTGGTGGAGTTCGAGCGCGTGACGCTGCGGTTCGAGGACAAGGTGGCGCTCCAGGAGGTCTCCTTCGCGCTCGAACGGGGCGAGACGAAGATCGTGTTGGGCGCGGCCGGGTCTGGGAAGTCAGTCCTGCTCAAGCTGACGATGGGTCTGCTGCAGCCGGACTCGGGGCGCATCACGGCGCTGGGGAAAGAGGTCACCCACCAGAGCGAGGAGGACCTGTTCGAGCTGCGCCGGCAGATCGGCATGGTGTTCCAGGAAGGAGCGCTGTTTGACTCGCTCACCGTGGGAGAGAACGTCGGCTACGTGTTCGAGCGGACGCCCGCGGTAACACCCGAGGAGGCGGAGCGGCGCGTGCGGGAAGCGCTGCGATTCGTGGAGCTCGAGCACACCTACGACCTGTTTCCGTCGCAGCTCTCCGGGGGGATGCGGCGCCGGGTGGCGATCGCGCGAGCGGCGGTGGGGCAGCCGGAGCTGATGCTCTACGATTCCCCGACCGC
>CAYWWM010000325.1:0-4088 GCA_964461735.1 uncultured Solibacteraceae bacterium
TCGACTCGAACGGCGCCGAGGCGCTGCTCGGCAAGGGCGACATGCTCTATTCGCCTCCCGGCTCGGGACGCCTGGTGCGCGTGCACGGGGCGTTCGTCACGGAGCCGGAGATCGCGCAGGTGGTCGAGTTCTGGCGCGCCCAGGCCACTCCTTCCTATTCCGAGGAATTCCTCCAGCCTCCGCCACCCGAGGACGTCGAGGACGACGAAGAGTGGACCGGGGAGCGCGACGAAGCGTACGAGGACGCCGTGCGCGTCGTGATTGAAATGGGCAAGGCGTCCACTTCGATCTTGCAGCGCCGCCTGCGGCTGGGCTACGGGCGCGCCGCCCGCCTGCTCGATATCATGGAGAAGGACGGAATCATCGGCCCGCCCGACGGCAGCAAGCCCCGCGAGGTTTTGAAGCGCTCCGACTGGATCGAGGAGTTCGAGCGCTCGCGGACCGAGGCGTGAGAGGACTTCTATCATTCTCTGTGCCCTCTGTGTCTCCGTGGCTCATTTCTCCATTCCGTTTACCAAAGCGCACGGCGCGGGAAATGATTTCCTGATTGTAGCCAGCAACGCCGTGGAGAGCATCCCGTCACCGGAATGGCCGGAATGGATCGTCCGCATTTGCGACCGGCACACGGGTGTTGGAGCCGACGGAGTGCTGCTGCTCACGACTCCCGGAAGCTCCGGGGCCGATGCGGACTTGAGGATATTTAACCGCGACGGCGGCGAAGCTGAGATCTCCGGCAACGGGACCCGCTGCGCGGCGGCGTTTCTCGTCGAAGCAGGACGCTGCGGCCCACGCCTCGCCATCCGCACCGGGGCCGGCGTCAAGCAACTGACGCTGCTCACGCGCGACGGCAGCCGGTTTTCGTTCGAGACGGCGATGGGGCAGCCGGTGTTCGCGGCGGCAGAGATTCCGTTCCGGCCTCTCGCGGCTGTTGCAGAGCCCATTGTGGACTGCCCGCTGCCGCTCGATTCCGGGCCGCGCCGCGTGACGGTGACCTCGATGGGCAACCCGCACTGTTCTCTGCGCGTCGAGAATTTTGAATGGGACTGGGAACAACTGGGAGCGGAAATCGAGCGGCATCCCTGCTTCCCCAATCGAACCAACGTGGAATTTTACCGGGTTTTGTCGCAGCACGAGATCGAGGTCCGCTTCTGGGAGCGCGGCGTGGGGGCAACCTTCTCTTCCGGGACGGGGTCGTGCGGGGCGGCGCTGGCGGCGATCCTCAACCGCCAAGCCAGCAGCCCGGTCACGGTCCGGACGCTGGCGGGCGAGCAGACCGTTCGCGCTGAGCCGGGAGGAGTTTTCCTGACCGGCCCGGCGGAGATGATCTGCCGGGGAGAGTTTTTCGCGGCATGAACGCCGCGCGATTGCTGCTACAATGGCTGACAGGGGCTGCGGTGATCTTCTGGCCCCTCGGCCCGATGGAGTTCAGGGAACACTTTCCTTGCGCCACATGAAACGCACCCGAAAACCTCCCGCGCTGCGGCGAGGCGATATCATCGGCGTGGTCGCTCCGTCGAGTCCCGTGGAGCGCGAGCTGCTCGAGCGCGGCATGCGCGAGATCGAGGGCATCGGCTATCGCGTGCAGGTGAGCGAGATGGTGCTGGCGCGGCGCAGCTTTTTCGCCGGCCGGCACGCCCAGCGCTCCGAGTCCCTGCTCGGTTATCTCGAAGATCCAGGGATTCGCGCCGTCTTTTGCGCCCGCGGGGGCTACGGTTGCAATTACGTCGTCGAGCATCTGTCGGCACGCCCGATCCTGAACCGCCTGAAGCGTCTCGCTCCTAAGATCGTCATGGGTTACAGCGATGTCACGACGCTACTCCACTTCCTGCATCAGTCGCTCGGCTGGACGGTTTTCCAGGGACCCATGGTGACGCGCGAGCTCGCCGGAGGCGAGGTCTTCTACAATCGTCCGATCATGGAGCAGGTGCTCGGATCGCCCGCTGCCACGATGGCGATCGAGTCGGCGGCGTGGAGCCTGCGCACCGGCGTCGCCGAAGGCCGTTTGATTGGCGGCTGCCTCCCGATGCTCACGGCCACGCTCGGAACCTCCCAGGAAATCGACACGCGCGGCGCGCTGTTGCTCCTGGAGGACATTGACGAAAAGCCCTTCCGCATTGACCGGATGCTCTTTCAGCTTCGTCGCGCAGGAAAATTCCGCGAGGTCCGCGGTGTCATCTTCGGCGAGATGCCCGGCTGCGGCGGGGGAACCACGGCCGAGGAGGGCCTGCGCGAGATCATCCTCGAAGCGCTCGAGGACTTGGGCGTGCCCATCGTGTTTGGAATGCCCTTCGGCCACTCCCGCCAGGGCTGCCTGACGCTCCCGATCGGAGTCCGCGCCCAGCTCTCCGCCGGGAAAAAGGTTACGCTGTCCCTGCTCGAACCCGGCGTCAGCTCCGTCGCCAGGCCCCGCCGGAGCGGCCACGCATGATTCCCCCGAACCCCGGCGCCCGGATTCATTTGATCGGCGTGGCTGGGACCGCAATGGGCGCGCTCGCGGGTTTGTTGCAGGAAGCGGGTTACCGCGTCACCGGATCGGACTCGGAAATCTATCCGCCCGTTTCCATTCTCCTCGAACAGTTGGGTATTCCCGTGTTCAGCGGCTATCGCGCGAGCAATCTCGATCCGGCGCCCGACCTGGTCGTCATCGGCAACGCGCTCTCGCGCGGCAATGAAGAAATCGAAGCCGTCCTCGACTCGAAGCTCCCCTATGCGTCGCTCCCCGAAGTCTTGCGCGAGCTGTTTTTGCGCGGCCGCGAGACGATTGTCGTGACCGGAACGCACGGCAAGACCACCGTCACTTCGATCCTCGCCTGGATGTTCCATACGGCGGGACTCGCGCCGGGCTTCCTCGTCGGTGGCCTGCCGCGCAACTTTCCCGAGAGCTTCCGGCGCGGCTCCGGCCGCTGCTTCATCCTGGAGGGCGACGAGTACGACACGGCGTTCTTCGACAAAGGTCCCAAGTTCCTGCACTACCGCCCCGACGCGGTGGTGCTGACTTCGGTCGAGTTCGACCACGCCGATATCTATCGCGATCTCGAAGCCGTGGAGACCGCCTTCCGCCGCCTGGTGAATCTGGTTCCGCGCCGGGGCTACATCGCCGCCTACGCGGAGGCTGAGACCGTCCGCCGGTGCCTGGAGCGCGCCTTCTGCCAGGTCGAAACCTTCGGCCTGACGACGGGCGACTGGCAGGCCCGGGATATTCGCTGTGACTTGATTTCGACCCGCGACCGTGAAGGAGCGGGGGTCTTGAGTCAGAGCCGCGCGCGTCAGCGAGCGGACACGTGCCATGAACCAATTATGGAGTTCGCTGTCGAATATCACGGGAAAAAACTCGGCTCCCTCCGCGCCCATCTCTTCGGCGAGCACAACGCCCTGAACCTCCTGGCGGCGGCTGCGATGGCGACCCGCTATGGAATCTCCTGGGACCGGATCGTGGCCGCCGTGGAAACGTTTCAGGGAGTCCGGCGGCGCCTGGAAGTGGTCGGCGAGGCCGCCGGCGTCACGGTCGTGGACGACTTCGCGCATCATCCCACGGCCATTCGGGAGACGCTGCGCGCTGCCCGCGCGCGCTTCCCCAGACGAAAGCTCTGGGCGATCCTCGAACCGCGCTCGAACACGCTGGCCCGCAAGGTTTTTGAACAAGAACTGACGGAGGTTTTGGCCTTGGCCGACTGCGTGGTCCTGGCCGACGTCCATCGCAAAGAACGGCTGGCGGCGTCAGAGCGGCTCGACCCGGAGAAAATCGTCGGGAGCCTCCGCGCGCGCGGCGTGGCGGCGCAGTTCCACGCCGATGCCGCCGCGATCCTCGACGCGGTCGTCCCCGACTTGCGCCTCGGCGACGTCGCGGTCATCATGTCGAACGGAGGCTTCAGCGGCATTCACCGGAAACTGCTGACTGCGCTCGAGAGCCAGACAAATGCAGTGACGAGTGACAAGTGACGAGTGACGAGCAGAACACAGAAGTCAGGAGTCAGAAGTCAGAAGTCGGCATGAAGAAAAGCCAGCCCTCTGTTTCCCGCTCGTCACTCGTCACTTGTCACTCGTCACTTATCACCGTTCTTGCCATGCAATTCCTGCAAAACCCGCTG